>CAYWBX010000129.1:0-7655 GCA_964456015.1 uncultured Hyphomicrobiaceae bacterium
GCTCACGTCGCGCAATGCAACGAGCCTCGCAATGATGGAGTGAGCCATCTGCCGAGGCTCGCCTCCCGGATTGGGATGAAGGATCAGATCCGATGGACTTTTCAGACACGCCCGAAGAAGCCGAGTTCCGTGCGAGGGCCCGCGCCTTTCTCGAAGCCAATGCCGAGCGTCGCAAGCCCGGCGAGGTCGCCGGATACCGGCGCGGCCAGGACGAGCCGGGCGCTCTCGAGGCGGCGAAGGCGTTCCAGGCGAAGAAGGCGGCTGCGGGGTTCGCCGGAATCGCGTGGCCCAAGGAGTGGGGCGGCCAGGGCGGCAGCCAGATCCAACAGGTGATCTACAATCAGGAGGAGGCCCAGTTCAAAGTCGTCTCGGGCTTTTTCACGCTCGGCCTCGGCATGATCATTCCGACCATCTGCACTTGGGGCACGCCGGCGCAACGTGAGCGGTTTGCCGGGCCGGCGCTCCGCGGCGAGGAGGTCTGGTGCCAGCTCTTTTCGGAACCGGCCGGCGGCTCGGACCTCGCGGCGCTCAGGACTCGCGCCGACCGCGACGGCGACCACTGGATCATCAACGGTCAGAAGATCTGGACCTCGGGTGCGCACTATTCGGATTTCGGGGCGCTCGTCGCGCGCACGGATTTCTCGCAACCTAAGCACAAAGGACTCACCTATTTCTGGGTGGACATGAAGACGCCCGGCATCGAGATCCAGCAAATCCGCCAGATGACCGGCTCGCGCCATTTCAATCAGGTGTTCTTCCGGGACGTGCGAATTGCCGACAGCCAGCGCATCGGCCCCGTCGGCGACGGCTGGAAGGTCGCGATCACGACGCTCATGAACGAGCGCCATGCGACGGGCGAGGCGCCGGGCCCCGATGTCGGCGAACTCATCGAGCTCGCCCGGCAGGTCGAGACGGAGAGCGGACGGGCGATCGACGATCCGGCGGTGCAGGAGCGCATCGCCGAGTTCTATGTGCGCACCATGGGGCTCCGGTTCACCAAGTTCCGCACGATGACGGCGCTTTCGCGCGGCACCACGCCTGGGCCGGAGTCCTCGATCGGCAAGCTCGTCACGGCGAGCAAGCTGCAAGAGATCACCGCGTTCGGGCTCGATCTCCTCGGCATGGCCGGGCCGCTTGACGCTCGGACCATGCCGCTCGCCGGCATCTTCGAGGAGGCGCTGCTCTATTCACCTGCCCTTCGGATCGCGGGCGGCACCGACGAGATCCTGCGCAACATCGTCGCCGAGCGCGTGCTCGGTCTGCCGGCCGATGTGCGCATCGACAAGGATCTGCCGTTCACCGACGTGCCGACGGGCCCGCGGCGCGGCCGAGACGCCGGCTAAGGTGTGCGGTTCGCCTCTCCGGCGATGGCATCCATCCGCTGCGCCAGCTCAAAGTCGAGAGCCGTCAGTCCGCCGGCATCGTGCGTCGACAGCGTGACGTCGACCCGGTTCCAGACGTTGAACCACTCCGGATGGTGATTGAGCTTTTCGGCCGCAAGCGCGACGCGCGTCATGAAGCCGAATGCCTGGCTGAAATCGGCGAACCTGAACGACTTGCCGATTGCGTCACGACCGGGGACGAGCGCCCAGCCCGAGACACTCGCAAGGGCCGCTTTGCGCTCGCTCTCGCTCAACCGGTTCGCCATGGCAGCCTCCCTCGCGAATGCCTTGTAGCTCAAATTGTAGCTGCGTTCGGCGGCGCCTGTAAGCTGCCGCGCGTCCAGCAAGCAGGCATCACGGCCACAGCCAGGCGGCACCGCGGACGCCCGAGTCGTCGCCCCAGCGCGGCGGCACGACGCGCACCTCCGGCGCGTCGGAAAAAATGTGCGGCGCCATGAGGTCCGGCAGGCGATCGTAGAGCTCCGCCACACGGGACAGGCCACCGCCGAGCACGATCACCTCGGGATCAAGAATGTTGACGACGTGCGCCAGTCCCCGCGCCAGTCGATCGGCGTGGCGCAGGAGCGTCGCGCACGCATCCGGTCGGCCGGCGGCCGCGCGGGCCGCAATCGTCTCGGCGGCAAGTTGCTCACCCGTGACGCGCGCATGATCGGCGGCGAGGCCCGGACCCGATACCCAGGTCTCCATGCAGCCACGCCGTCCGCACCAGCACCGCGGTCCAGGATGCTCGTCGGCAGAGGCCCACGGCAGCGGGTTGTGCCCCCACTCGCCACCGATGCCGCGCGGGCCATCGACGATGCGGCCGTCGATGACGAGCCCGCCGCCGCATCCCGTTCCCAGAATCACGCCGAACAGCGAGCGGGCGCCGCGGCCGGCGCCGTCGGTCGCCTCCGAGATGGCGAAGCAGTTGGCGTCGTTGGCGATGCGTACCGAGCGGCCAAGCTTCGCCTCGATATCCTTCTTGAATGGCCGTCCGTTGAGCCACGTGGAGTTGGCGTTCTGGACGAGGCCGGTCTTCGGCGAGACGGACCCCGGCATCCCGATGCCGACCGTTGCCGCTTCTCGAGATGTCCGTTCCAGCTCGGCGACCACCTCGGCAATCGCCGCGAGCGTCAGGGCATAGTCGCCGCGCGGCGCCGGCCGCCGCGTGCGCCGCATCTCGGCCCCGTCGGGCGCCAAGGCGACCCCTGAGATTTTCGTGCCGCCGAGATCGACGCCAATCCGGATCGGGGGCAGGGCGACCATGACTTGCCTCCGGAGCGTGGCTGTCAGGCGCTGTCCCAGGTGGGGGCGCCCGCCAAGACATCGTGGGCCCGGCGCACCTCCTCGGGATCGCGCGCGGAGTTTGCTGCAAAGACGAGCAAGAGTGACTCGTCGGCGAGAAGGTGGGCAAGCATGGCCGCCAGGATCTCGGGCTCGGCGGCGCGCGCGCGCAGGGTGTCGGGCGTGAGGCCGGACTCGGCGAGGAACCGTCCGAGGCGGGTTGCCTCGGCGGTCATGAAGACCAACGCCGCGAGCCCGACCGCCTCGGCGTCCCCGGGCGACATGGCTTCCTTCCGCAGTGGCCGCTTGGACATCCCTCCGTCCTCTGAAGATGCTGCCCCCTGACCTTAAACAGTTGGTCATGAGTTTGGGACACAGTGTGGCGTCAACGCTCTCGCGAATCGGTGCATAAGTCGCGGGGCCTCGGGCGAGCCGCACACCATGACCTATCAAGAGAACGTGCGTGCGTTCGAAGGGCGCAAGCATGGCGCAGCCGGCGAACGGAAGACCGTGCTGATCGTGGAAGACAACGAGCTCAACATGAAGCTCTTCCACGATCTCCTCGATGCCCACGGCTACAACATCATCGAGACCCGCAACGGGATGGATGCCTTGCGCCTCGCGCGCGAGCACCGGCCGAACCTGATCCTCATGGATATCCAGCTGCCGGAAGTCTCGGGTCTCGAGGTCACGAAGTGGCTCAAAGAGGACGACAGCCTCCGCGAGATCCCCGTCATTGCGGTCACCGCATTCGCCATGAAAGGCGATGAAGAGCGCATACGCCGCGGGGGATGCGAAGCCTACATCTCAAAGCCGATCTCGATCGGCACGTTCATCGCCACCGTCCGGCGCTTCATCGGCGACGCTTGAGGCTCATACACCCGGAAGCAACCGCGATGACCGCCCGCGTTCTCGTCGTCGATGACATCCTGGCCAACGTCAAGCTGCTCGAGGCCCGGCTGTCGGCCGAGTACTTCGAAATCCTGACCGCTTACAGCGGAAAGGAGGCGCTCGACATCCTGGCACGCGAGCGGGTGGACGTCGTCCTTCTCGATGTGATGATGCCGGGGATGGACGGCTTCGAGGTCTGCCGCCGGATCAAAAGGAACCCGAAGCTGTCGCACCTGCCGGTCATCATGGTGACCGCGCTCGATCAGCCGTCGGATAAAGTCCAGGGTCTCGATGCCGGCGCCGACGACTTCCTGACCAAGCCGGTGGACGACATCGCGTTGATCACCCGGGTCAAGAACCTCGCACGGCTCAAGGTGCTCGCGGACGAGCTCATGTCGCGGGCCTCGACGACCCAGGAGCTCGGGGTTCTGCAGCCCGGGGCCGATGAGGCTGTGCTCGGGGGCGGCAGGGCGCAAGTTCTGCTCGTCGAAGATCATCCCCGCTCGGCACAGCGCATCGTGGATGGCCTGGCCAAGCATCATTCGGTGCATGTCGAAGGCGACCCCCAGGCAGCCCTGCTGCGGCTCGGCGACCAGGCCTTCGATCTCATCATTGTGAGCCTGTCGCTCGACAACGCGGACGGCCTCAGGCTCTGCTCGCAGGTGCGCTCGCTCGACCGGACGCGGCATCTGCCGATTGTCATCCTGGTCGAGCCCGGCGATGAGGCGCGACTGCTTCGCGGCCTGGATATGGGCGTCAACGACTACGTTGTGCGGCCGATCGACCGCAACGAGATGCTGGCGCGGGTGCGCACGCAGATCAAACGCAAACGCCATGCCGACCTGCTCCGGGCGAGGCTCGACGAAGGCATGGAGATGGCGATCACGGACGCGCTGACCGGCCTCAACAACAGGCGCTACATGGAAAGCCATCTTGCGACGCTGGTCGGTCAGGCGCGCCAATCCGGCCGGGCCCTGTCGCTGATGGTCGCGGACATCGATTATTTCAAATCCGTCAACGACACCTATGGGCACGATGCCGGCGACCTTGTGCTCAAGGAGTTCGCCGCGCGGCTGAGGCGCAACACGCGCGGAATCGATCTCGCCTGCCGCATGGGTGGCGAGGAGTTCGTGGTCATCATGCCGGACACGGAAATGTCGCGCGCCTTGCAGGTCGGCGAGCGGCTGCGCGCCTGCATCGCCGCCGATGCCTTCCAGATCAACGCCGACACGCGCCTCGCCATTACCGCGAGCGTCGGGATTGCGACGCTCGAGAGCCGCGAGGACACGCCCGAGAGCCTCTTCAAGCGCGCCGACAAGGCGCTCTATGCCGCCAAACGCGAGGGTCGTAACCGGGTGGTTGCCGACGCGGCCTGAAGGCCGCCCGTCCCGCTGTCAAGGCAGCCAACGTCCGAGCCGGAGCGCAGCCCGCGCCTTGCCTTTTTGATGCAGCAGTCTGCGCGCGGCCGCCGGACTGCCCGCAGAAGCTGAATCAAGCCGGATTATCAACAACCCCTGATTGTCACTCGCGAAAAATTTACCTGGAACCGTCGGTCATAGTTCAAACTTAATTGCTTGTTGTACTTCCGCAACTTGAATCGCCCAAACTGTCACTTGCATAGGCTGTCCGGTTCTGACAATACTGGGGCCGGAACGTCACTTACGGGGCACAATTTGCACTGACACATGGGTTTGTCTCCCTAAGTGCCCGGATACCTTATCGAATAAGGGACCGCCGCATCTCCCGAGTTCGGTAAGGTAAGATCGACCCTAGCGGCTGGAGTGGCCTCCTCAGTTATGCCGCGCAAGGTCGATCGGTTACCAGGCCGATAACCAACGCCCTCTTTGGTTGTCAGCTTGGTGTTAAAGCCGGCTCGTCGCTGCTCGGTCTATTACCCCGCTGCCGAGTACTGCGACGAGCCGGCCGATCTCTCGAAACAGCCGGCCCCGCTCCGCGCCGCGATCAATAGCGCTGAGGCCCACTCTCAGAGAGTCTCACCTGATTTCGCGCGCCGCTCGCCGGCGACACGACGCCGCTACTTGATCTTCGTTTCCTTGAATTCGACGTGCTTGCGGGCAATCGGGTCGTACTTCTTGAAAACAATCTTCTCGGTCGAAGTGCGCGGATTCTTCTTCGTCACGTAGAAGAAGCCGGTTCCCGCTGTGCTCAGCAACTTCACTTTCTGCGTGATGGGCTTGGCCATGACAGTCTCGGACTGCTTTCAATCTGCAAACGATCCAGCCACTCTATTCGCGAAGGACTCGAAGTCAAGGTGGACAGGATGATCCGCCGCCGGGCGCGATCAGCTCGCGCCGAAAGCTGCCGTTACGGTGAAAATAGAAGGGTGCCGGCGCCATTGCCGCTTGCTCGGCCGGAAGGCGAAGTCGATCGCCCAGATCCTCGAGGATGACGCGCGTGATCGGCGGCAAGTCCAGCGCACGCGCATCTTCGAGAGTGATCCAGACGAGATCCGAGAGCTCCTGCTCCGGCGGCTCGCCACGGAAGGCGATAGCCGACGCCTCGACGCAGAAGAAGCGCGTGTCAAAGCGACGCGGGCGGCCCGGCGGCGTGATGGCGCGGGCAAAGAAGGTCAGATGCGACAGCGACGGGGCATAGCCCATCGAAAAGAAGCGCCGCCAGGACGCATCGGCGGGGGGCTTCTGGCCGGCGATCGGAGCTCCGATGATGAGCCCCGCCTCCTCATAGGTCTCTCGCAGCGCTGCAAGTGCCAGCGCGCGGGCGCGCTTAGGGCTTGGCCCGCCTTTCATGTCCACCAGGAGCTTGGCGACCTCGAGGGGGGCGAGCTCATCGGAAGCCGATACCAGGCGATCGGGCCGGTCGACACGACCGCCTGGAAAGACGTACTTGCCCGGCATGAATTTCATGTCCAGGCGCCGTTTGCCGAGCAGCACGCGCGGCGCGCCGGCGGTGCGATCGACGATGATCAGCGTCGCGGCATCGCGCGGCCTGATCGGGACCGGGGCCTCCGGAGTGGGTTTCGGCGGCGTGGCTGGCTCGTTCATTGGCGCCAATATTCGGCCTCTGCGGTCGAGGGCGGGCGGCCCTCTGCAACGCGGGAGGGAGCCGTGGACGCGGTCGCGAAGCCGTGCATACGCAGCGCCCACTGGAGGCCAACCAGAAGCCCCTTCACCCGCGGCAGCAGGGCAAGGCTCATGACAAAGGCGGCTGGCAGCCAGATTGCCAACTGGACCCACGTTGGCGGGGCGAAGTTCTGCTCAAAGGAGAGCAGGCCACCCACCACCACATGGCCGACGATAAACATCGTGAAGTAAGCCGGCGCATCATCCGCGCGATGATGGTGCAGTTCCTCGCCGCAGACGCGGCAACGCTCCTCAACCTTCAGGTACGCCCCGAAAAGACCGCCGTGTCCGCAAGCCGGGCAGCGACCGGCGAAGCCGTGTCGCATCGCGGCCGCGGCGGAGCTCGAACGGCTGCCATCGCGGGCGGGCATCGAAATGGGGGGATCTCTCGGCATGGGGCGACGGTGGCCTTGCCGATCCGCCTGGTCAAGGCGCTGCGGTGCCGCAATCCTCGGGAAAAGCGCAGACCTGTACTGCAGCAAGCTCAACGCCAGCGCCCTTTCTGGCGCGCGCGCGGGCGCGTTCGTCCGCGATGGCCGCCCGCTGCGAGCGGCCGGCCTTCGGAGAGCAGCTCAAAGCGCATGGCGCCGGCGGTTGGCACCACCTCGACAAGGCGGACCTCCACCTCGTCGCCGAGCCGGTAGGCGAGGCCGGTGCGGTCGCCGACCAGGGCGTGGGCGGCTTCATCGTGTCGCCAGTAGTCGCCGCCAATGGTGGAAGCGGGAACGAAGCCGTCCGCGCCCGTTTCCTTGAGCCGCACGAACAGGCCCGACCGCGTGATGCCCGAAACCCGGGCCGCAAAATCGGCGCCGGTCCGATCTGCGAGATAGGCCGCAAGCAGGCGGTCGGATGTCTCGCGCTCCGCCGCCATGGCGCGGCGTTCGGTGTCCGAGATGGACCTGGCGACGTCAGCGAGGCGAGGCTCAGCTTCCTTGGGCAGCCCCTCCGGGCCGAGCCGCAGCGCGCGAATGAGCGCGCGATGGACCAGAAGATCCGC
>CAYWBX010000130.1:0-7633 GCA_964456015.1 uncultured Hyphomicrobiaceae bacterium
TGGTCTCGTAGGGCGTGCGGCGTTCCGAACTCCGTCCCCTGATCAGCCGCGCCCGAGCACGCGCGCGAGCATGGCGCGCGCTGCCAGCACCAGCGGGAGCACCCACGACTTCGCGCGCGCCATCAGGGCTTTCGCGCCTTGCCAAACCGGCGTCGCCTTGACCCGCGCGACGAGCGCCTCTTTCCACGGCACGAAGACGCTGTAAGTCCACGCAAACCACCACAATCGCATCAAGGCCGGCTGTGTCAGCTGGAAGATGCGCGCGAGCAGCGCCGTTCCCGCGACCTTGGCGCCCGCAAAAAGCACGGTCGCAGCGACGATCTGGCCTTTCGCGATGAGCCACAGCGCCACGAGCTTGAGCGGGAAGAGCAAGACCGTCGGCAGCGCAAAGACGGCAAGCGCCGGATAGGGCGGCAATCGCATCACCAACCCTTCAAGCGCCGCGATGGGCCTCAGCCGCGCGAGTTGCGCCAGCGCCTCGGAGAGCGGCTTCCAACCCCACTCCTCAAAGATGATGACGAGGGCGAGCGCCACCTCGAGCGCACGCCACGCGATGAACCGCGCGGTGCGGATCACGGCAATCGCGGTGCGCGCGACTTTACCGGCGCGAACCGCGGTCTTACGCAGTCCCCCGCGCGGTCTGGGCGACGAGCCGTTGTCGAGCGCACCACTCATGGCGGCGCTATAGAGAGGACCGCGCCCGCCGTAAAGCTCGGCCACGCCAACTATCGACAAGCCGGATTACGGGTCAGTCGAGCCCGAGGCCCCGGCCCGGATGAGCGCGAGAAGCGCTGTCGATCAGTCGATTGGCCAGAAGGCTCGGCCGAGATCCCAGGCCGACACGACGATGCAGAACAGTCCGGCGAGGAAGAGCAGAGCCCGCTCCACGGCTGCGAAACGCACCTCCAGCACGAAACGGGCGGGCGTCGGTTGCTCCCCTGTCATGGCCGGAAACTTACCGCAGCAGCGCGATCATTCGGTTAAGGCGGATGGCCTCGTCCGCCCCGCTTCCGTTTGCCACGGCCAGCCGACAAGTACGGCCCCTTCGAGGCGCCGCATTCCTGTGCTCTCGTGGTGCCGGGTGAGTCGACAAAAAGCGGAAAGGAAACGGTTCATGACACGAGCTGTGCGCGCCCTTGCCACGGGTTGCATCGCCCTTTCGACGACTATGGCGCTCGGCGGGCTCAGACCGCCGGACGCGGCTGCACAGCAGGCTGCAAAGGTCGTCGCCGGCACCTTGACGTGCCAGGGCGCCGGCAGCGTCGGACTGATCGTCGGCTCGCAGGAGACGCTCACGTGCACGTTCGTCCCGGCCGGGCAAGGGGCGCCGCAACGATACGAGGGCCGCATCACCAAGATCGGCCTCGACATCGGCTTCACGACGCAAAGCACGATCGTCTGGACCGTGCTCGGCTCGAGTTCATCGCTGGGCCCGGGCGTGCTCGCCGGATCCTACGGCGGGTTGTCGGCCGAGGCCACCGTCGCACTCGGCGTTGGCGCGAACGCGCTCGTCGGCGGCAGCGACAATTCCATCGTCCTGCAACCCTTGAGCGTGCAAGGTCAAACCGGACTCAACGTCGCCGTTGGCATCACCGGCCTGACGCTGCGATAGCCCATCGGCGGTTGTGGTGCGTCCGCCCGCTGGCAGGGGCTTACCCGCTGGCGATGCGGCCGGCCGTGATCTTCTCGCCCTCGAGCCGCTTTTCCTCCTCGAGCGCCTTGGCGAGGCTCTCGCGCGCCGCCTCGGCCTGCCGCTGCCGGTTCCAGAGCGATGCGTAGAGGCCCCCCTTCGCCATAAGTTCGCCGTGCGTGCCCTGCTCAACGAGCCGGCCCTTATCGAGGACGAGGATGTTGTCGGCGGCGACGATCGTCGACAGCCGGTGGGCGATGACGAGCGTGGTGCGATTCTTCGCCACCCGGTCGAGCGCGTCCTGGATCTCCTTCTCGGTATGGCTGTCGAGCGCGCTCGTCGCCTCGTCGAGCATCAGGATCGGCGGGCTCTTGAGGATGGTTCGGGCAATGGCGACGCGTTGCTTCTCGCCGCCCGAAAGCTTGAGACCGCGCTCTCCGACCATGGTGTTATAGCCGTCCGGCAGGGTCCTGATGAAGGTGTCGATCTGAGCGAGGCGCGCCGCTTCCTCAATCTCCGCGTCGGTTGCATCGGGCCGCCCGTAGCGGATGTTGTAAAGGATCGTATCGTTGAAGAGGACGGTGTCCTGCGGCACGACGCCGATCGCCGCGCGCAGGGACGCCTGCGTGACGTCTCGGATATCCTGCCCGTCGATCGTGACCGCGCCTCCGGCGACGTCGTAGAAGCGCAGCAGGATGCGGCTGATCGTCGACTTGCCGGCCCCCGATGGGCCGACAATCGCAACCATCTTTCCCGCCGGCACCTCGAAGGAGAGACCCTCGAGAATCGGCCTGTCGGGATCGTAATGAAAGCGCACGTTGTCGAAGCGCACCGCGCCGCCTTTGACCGCGAGCGGTCGCGCCCCCGGTTTGTCGGCCACCTCCGGTTTCTGGTCCAGGATATCCATCATCCGTTCGATGTCGGTGATGCCCTGCTTGATCTCGCGATAGACCATTCCCATGAAGTTCAGAGGGATGAAGAGTTGCAGAAGCAGCGCATTGACCATGATGAACTGCCCGACGCTGCTCTGCCCCTTGATCACCGAGCTGGCCGCCATAACCATGCACAGCGTCATCGCGATCGTGAAAATGACCGCCTGCCCGGTGTTGAGGATTGCAAGCGAGGTATAGGTCTTGACCGACGCCGCCTCGAACCGCTCCATCGAACGGTCGTAGCGCGCCGCCTCCCGCGCCTCCGCACCGAAGTATTTCACGGTCTCATAGTTGAGCAGGCTGTCGACTGCCTTGGTGTTGGCGTCGGTGTCGCTCTCGTTCATCGAGCGGCGGATCTGCACACGCCACTCGGTGGCGCGGATGGTGAAATAGAGGTAGCCAACGATCATCGCGAGGACGACGAGCACATAGCGCCAATCGAACTCGACGGCGAGGACCCCCATCACCAGCACAAACTCGAGAATGGTTGGAATGAGCGTCATCAGCGTCATGCGCGTGATGTTCTCGATGCCGGTGCGGCCGCGCTCGAGAACGCGCGTGAGACCTCCGGTCTTGCGCTCGAGGTGAAAGCGGAGCGAAAGGCGGTGCATGTGCTCAAACGTGGCCAGCGCAAGCTTGCGCACGGCATGCATCGCGACTCTTGCGAACATGCCTTCCCGGGCCTGCGTGAGCAGCACCATGGCGATCCGCGACAGGCCATAGACGAGTGTCGCAAGCACCGGTGCGCCGATCAGCCAGCCGACGGTCGCCGCCTCGGGCACCTTGCCGCCGGAAGCCGCGACCAGGGCATCGGTGGCCCATTTGAAGGTATAGGGAATGCTCACCGTTACGAGCTTCGCTGCCACCATCAGCACGAGTGAGAGGGCGACAATGCGCTTCAGGTCCGGCCGGTCATGCGGCCAGATGTAGGGCGCAAGCGCCCGGATGGCGCGCAACTGCGAGGCATCGAGCCGCCACCAGGGTCGCCGGCGGTCCGGCCCGTCGCGTGAAGGTTCTGATCGCCCGGCTTGGCTCGTAGCTGTCTTCTGCATTTTTGAGGTCTTAGCCCTTGCCAAGCGCGCTGTCGACCAACGCCGGACTGCGCCGGCCGCTTGGGCGTGGGGCGTCTCAGCGCACCTCGAAGCTGATCGCTTCCCGCGCAATGATCTCGGGCCTGGAGCGCGCCTCGACCGGAGAGGCTGGCTCGCGGGCCTGACGCCGCTCTCTCTCCCTCTGCAGCGGTCCCTGTCCTCCTCTGCGACCGGGTTGCCGTTCGCCGCGTTCGGCATCGAAAGCCTGCGCGAGAAATGTTCCGTAGTCTCCAAGGTCGGTGAACCGCTGCCGCTCGAAATCGTGCCGGATACCATCGACGCCCGGACCGGACGGGTTGCAGATCGCAACAATCGTCTCGCGGCCAGCCTCTCTCAGTCGGAATGCATAGCCAGCGGAAGCACCGGGCAGAGTGAGCGTCTGGCCAGCTGTCAGGTGGCCGTCCGGCTCGAAGTCATTGGGGTAAAGCACGGTCCCGCGTCCCCGCCGGTCGATCGAGACGAGCGTGAGATGGCAGTCGCGACTCGTCCGGACGGTGAGCGTGAGCAGATCGCCCTTGGCATAGACCGCCTTGTCGGCTGCAATTTCAATGCGGGGCGCGCCCCTTGCGACGGCAAGGACGCCACCTTCCGACTCCGCAGCGGCGGATGGGATTGCAGCTCCAGAGCCTTCAACCCGAGGCATCCCGAGCGCCGCGAGCAGAGACGGAAATCCGGCGTCGACTTCGGCGCGCATCACGATGCCGTGCAGGGCGCGGCGCACGAGTTCTCCGTGCTCTTGGCTCGCGCCGAGCGCCTCGAGCGCGGGCTTGGTGATCATCAGCTCGCCGGCCAACTCGCGCCACGACAGCGGGCGTCGATGGAGCCTCGCAAGGGCGGCAAGCGGACCGACACCGTCGAAGGTGGGCCCCGAGCCGATATCGGCCGGCCGCATCCCGGCGCCGCTCGCGGCGGACTTTGCGTCGCGATCGTCGGCGGGAGTGACCTGCCCCTGCTCGCGCAGAGCGCGATGGGCAAACCAGTCCGCCTTGACCACGGGCGTACCGCTCCCCAACCGCTGCTTGAGCTCCTTCGGCAGATGGAGAAACCGGCCGGCCGGGTTCGGCGATGCTGCCACCATGCGCTCCCACTCCTCTGCCCCCCAACCCAACTGATCGAGATCAATCTTGAAGAGGGTCGCATTCCGATCGAGCGGAACGAGCTCGACCGCGCCAGAGGTAGGTTGCATGGCTTTGACCAGGGCCGCGAGCGCCTGCCGCGACAGCTGAAGATCGTCCTCGCTTTGACACGCGTTGTAGAGATGGGCGATCGAAAGAAAGCGCAACCGCAAGGCCTGTTGACCTGCAGCGTCCGCCGCGCTCGCAAGGACGGCAACGAGTTCCTCCGGCGCCAGCAATCCCCGGTCAGTGCAAGCCTCGGACCGGGGCAATCCGGCGATCCACGCCCTGAGCGCCTGCAGGTCGTCGCCGGTCGGCTCTTCTCGCTTCGCGTGCTGCTGGTAGACGTCGAACGGCATCAGCCGGCGCAGGATGAAGGTGTAGAGGCGCGAGGCGTCCGGGTTGCCGGGCACCACAAAGCCGGGGTCCCGCGCCAGCGCCTCCAGGTGGGGGATGCGGCCGAAACTCGCTGCGGGCGCGCCGTGCGCGCCCGGCCTGCCCTGATGACAGCGGGCACAATGCGTTTCGAGCACTGCGAACGCCTTTGCGGCGACCGGATCGGCGGGCGGCATCAGATCCCGCCTATCCGCAGTCAGGGAAGAGGCGCTCTCCGGCGCCGAGCCGACAGACCGAAGGCTTGGCGCCTGTGCTGCTCCCGCTGTGGCCAGCCCCACCCAAGCCATGATTACGGCACACATCCCTCGCAGACTCGGACGGCACACACGGGTTGGCGGCTCCCGTCTGTCCCGATAGCGAACTCGCAACATCACGCCTTCGACCCTTGCTCTTCCTCGCCGCCCGCACCCGGCGCCTCAAGGCCTCAACTGCTCGCGGCCTTCGCAACAACTCAGCGCGCGAAAGGCACTCAGTTCCGATATTGTGGCTGTCGCATGTCGCCGGCGCGCGCGGCGACCGGCCGGCATCAGAACACCCGGCCGCCAAACGCCACGATGCCGCCGAAGACGATGCCCACCGCCGCGATCAGGCACACAACGGCCCGGCCGGACGTCGCGATCTGCGCCTCCGCCTCATCCTCGAAGTCCGCGGCAGGCTTGCGTCCACTGAGCATGGCACCGATCAGGTTCTCCCGCTTCCAGACGAGGTAGACCAGGTTCGCCGCGACATGGAGCCCGATCACAATGAGAAGCATGTCGAACAGCCGAATGTGCCATTTCGTCGCCGTCGCCCAGGTCTCGTCGGACACCTTGCCTGCAAGCGGCCCGCCGGCGAGCGCCGTGTGGTCGTCGTAGGACATGAGGCCGAGTACGCCCATCGCCCCGACGAGCGACAGCATCACGATCGCCATCATCCCCCCGAGCGGGTTGTGCCCGAGGAAGCGCCGCGGCCGCCGGCGGACGAAATCGAGACCATAGACAGCCGCCGTCCAAGGCCCGTAGACGAACGAGCGGAACCGTGCCGTCGAAGAGCCAACGAACCCCCAGAGCACGCGCCAGACGATGAGAACGAGGACCGCATACCCATTCCACTTGTGCCAGGTGAGCGAGCCGGTGTCCCACTTGCGCGACAGATAGGCGAGCCCAACCAGCACGACCAGCGCCCAATGGCAGAGCCGCGTCGGCACATCCCAGGCCCGCACCCAGCGGCGCGACGACTGTGTTGTGCCAACGTCGCTCTGCATGTCTCGTCCTCAGCTGCCCGCGCCGCTTAGGCCTCAGCGGTACTGGCCGTCCCAGCCTCCCTCTGGCCGGGCGTTCACGATCTTGCCGTCGGGGCCCACCTCCGGCCGGTTGATGGTGAACACATTCTCCGGATTGATGACCCCATAGTCCATGTAGCCGAGCCGCGCGATCGGCCGCATGGCGCCCGTGTCGACCCGGCCGTCCTTCACGTACTTGTCGTCGATGTAGATGCCGACGACACGCCCAATGATGACCGAATACGTGCTTTGGCTGCCCTCCTTCACCCCTGGCAGATCGATCACCTGCCACAGCCGGCACTCGAATGCGGCCGGAGCCTCCTTGACCCGCGGCGGTCGTACGAGCTGGGAAGCGGCTGCCGTCAGACCTGCAAGCGGGAACTCGTCGACGCCGTAGGGGACCGCCGCAGAGGTGGTGTTCATCTCATACCGCAGGTCCCAATTGGCCAGCGAGCACACGAACTCGCCGTTCTGCCGGATGTTCCGCAGGCTGTCCTTGAGGCCCGCCGAGCTGAAAGCCACGTAATGCGGCTTCTCCCCCATCGCGTTGAAAAAGCTGTAGGGCGCAATGTTCACAACACCCTCGTTGCTGATGGTCGAGATCCAGCCGATCGGCCTCGGCACAACGAGAGCCTTGAAGGGATCATGCTTCATGCCGTGCTTATTGGCGTCGGTATCGTAGAACATCAGACCCCTCTCCGTTGGCAGCTCTCGTCGGGCTGCGAGACCATACAGCCTCACGACGACGCCCGCAAAACGCCCGTCACGCCGCGCGCCAGAGCCCCCAACTGCCTGCCCCGCCCTCAATCCGTCCGCGCCGCCCCTCCCCCGCAAGCCCGCCTCCCCGGCAGGTCCACTCGCTCCGTCGCCCCCCCCAATGCGCTGGAGCGGGGGCGCATGCGGCGTCTGCCGCGCGCCGCCGCCAGGCATTCCGCGTAGAGGTCGAGAACATAGGCGCGAAACTCCGGACTGTCCGGAAGCGGGCGTCGGGGATCCTCGAAAAGGATGTCACGCATCAGGTCATAGGCGACCCCGACCGGAGTCGCTCTGTCCCGCCCCCCGCTCATTTCGATGCTCATGTCCGCCTCCGTCAGCTTTGCGCCTTGCCCGGAAGCGTGCTCGCCGGCTTGCCGTCGCCGCGTCGGAAATGGAGCGTCAGATTGCCGTCGAAGAGCTCGGAGCATTCGACGTGCGCAACGAACGGATCG
>CAYWBX010000131.1:0-7613 GCA_964456015.1 uncultured Hyphomicrobiaceae bacterium
CTGCCCGCTGCCGGCAAACAGATGATCGGTCCCTTTATTTTCTTCGACCAGATGGGGCCGGCCGAATTTGTGATCGGAAAAGGTGTCGATGTGCGCCCGCATCCCCACATCGGGCTTGCCACCGTCACCTACCTCTTCCAGGGCGAGATGTGGCACCGCGACAGTCTGGGCACCTCAATGGTCATCAGGCCGGGCGAAGTGAACCTCATGACCGCCGGCCGCGGCATCGTTCACTCCGAACGCGAGACCTCGGAAGCCAGGGCGCGTCCGCGCGAACTCTTCGGCATCCAGGCCTGGGTCGCTTTGCCGAAATCGCACGAAGAGCACGCCCCGGCCTTCGTCCACCATGGGCTCGACGCGTTGCCGCGCATTGCGGCAGACGGCAAGCGCGTGCGCTTGATCATGGGCGAGGCTTATGGCGCCCGCTCGCCCGTCGACTTTCCGCATCCCGCGCTCTACGCCGAGGCGGTGCTGGCGCCGGGCGCCGTGCTGCCCTTCGACGACACCTATGACGAGCGCGCGATCTACATCGCCTCGGGCGAGATCGACGTTGCCGGCGATCGCTTCGAGGCGGGCCGCCTCTTGGTTCTCCATCCCGGCGACCGCATCTCGATTCTCGCCATGTCGCAGTCGCGCCTGATGCTCCTCGGCGGCGAGCCGATGGACGGGCCGCGTCACATCTGGTGGAATTTCGTGTCGTCTTCCAAGGACCGCATCGACGCCGCGAAGGCGGACTGGGCGGCCCGCCGCTTTCCCCTCGTCCCGGGCGACGAGACCGAGTTCGCCCCGCTGCCGGGAAGCTGACCGCCAAGCGCGGACATGGCCGCTCGCCCTTGCTGCCATTCCGCTTCCGGTGATCGCATGAGCGTCCGGCGTTGACGCGACGAACTCCGCGCGCGGCGCGGCCTCAATGCGCCACGAACGGGCCGCCGCCCGATCCGCTAAGGCCGGTCCGCCTCAGGCGTCGGTGCGCTCGATCGCCACCGCCGTCGCCTCGCCGCCGCCGATGCACAGCGACGCGACGCCCCGCTTCTGGCCGTACTTCTCCATGGCGTTGATCAGCGTCACGAT
This sequence comes from uncultured Hyphomicrobiaceae bacterium, assembly GCA_964456015.1. GTDB lineage: Bacteria > Pseudomonadota > Alphaproteobacteria > Rhizobiales > Hyphomicrobiaceae. The sequence continues at coordinate 1,072 of CAYWBX010000131.1, forward strand.
GATGCGTGCCCCGGAGGCGCCGACCGGATGCCCGAGCGCGCACGCCCCGCCGTGCACGTTGACCTTGTCATGCGGCAGGTCGAGGTCGCGCATGGCCGCCATCGTCACCACCGCGAACGCCTCGTTGATCTCGTAGAGACCCACGTCCTTGGCGCTCCAGCCGGTCGCCGCCAGCACCTTCTTGATCGCCCCGATCGGGGCGGTCGTGAACCAGGCCGGGGCCTGGGCGACGCTCGAAGTCGCGACGATCTTGGCGAGCGGTTTGAGCTTGCGCCGCCGCGCCTCGCTCTCGCGCATGAGCACGAGCGCCGCCGCGCCGTCCGAGATTGACGAGGAGTTGGCGGGCGTCACGGTTCCGTTCTCGCGGAACGCGGGTTTGAGGCTCGGGATCTTGGCAGGGTCCGCCGTAAACGGCTGCTCGTCACGCGTCACCACGATATCGCCCTTGCGGCCCTTCACCGTGACGGGCGCAATCTCCTTCTCGAAGGAGCCGTCCTCGTTTGCCTTCTTCGCACGCTTCAGGCTCTCGAGCGCATAGGCGTCCTGCTGCTCGCGCGTGAACTGGTAGTGCTGCGCCGTATCCTCGGCGTAGGTGCCCATCAGGCGGCCCTTGTCATAGGCATCCTCCAGGCCGTCGAGAAACATGTGATCATAGATCTGCGTGTGCCCGAGCCGCTGGCCCGAGCGCAGCTTCGGCAGAATGTGGGGCGTGTTCGTCATGCTCTCGAGGCCGCCGGCGACGATGATGTCGCTCGGGCGCACGTGCAGCGCCTCATAGGCCATCATCACCGTCTTCATGCCGGAGCCGCACATCTTGTTGACCGTGGTGCACGGCACAGCATCGGGAAGCCCCCCGTAGCGCGCCGCCTGCCGGGCCGGCGCCTGCCCCTGTCCGGCCGGCAGCACGCAGCCCATCAGCACCTCGGAGACATCCTCGGGCTTGACGCCCGCCCGCGCCACTGCCGCCTTGATACTGACGGCGCCGAGCTCGGGCGCAGTCATCGCGGCGAACGTGCCCTGGAACCCGCCAATCGGCGTGCGGGCGCCCGAGACAATGACGACGGGATCGGTGGCGGCGGTCATGGGGTGCCTCCTGTCGGCTGGAGAAGGTTCGGCGAATGGATCTCTACGCTCTCTTAGCGCCTTTCCTTGTGAGAGGGAACGTCGGCGGCCGCCGGACCGTCTCTCCCCTCGCCGGCCCCTCGCCGGACGCGGCGCGTGGCACACCCACGACCGTCCCGATTTGGCCGGGCGTCGCCGACCCCAGCGGCTCTCGCTTGTGGGCAACGCTTGCCGCTCGCCGCACGACCGCCCCGGAACCTCCTGAGCCGCTTCCCGGTTACACGGGCACGCCGCCACTCCGCACCGTCACGACGCGTTAGTAGGCCCACAAGAGATGCGCCGCGACGCCGCGCCAGGGCCGCCAGCGTGCGGCGATCTCGGCGAGCTCGTTCGCGCGCGGCCGCTCCGCAAGCCGCATCGCGTGCTGCGCCGCCACCTGCAGCGCCAGGTCGCCGGGCGCGAACGCATCCCGCCGCCCGAGACAGAACAGCAGATAAACATCCGCCGTCCAAGGCCCGATCCCCGGGATCTTCGTCAGCGCCACCCGCACGTCGTCGTCGCTCATCGCCGACAGCGCCTCAAGATCGAAGCCCGGCTCCGCCAGCACCCGCGCCATGGCCTTGAGCGTGCGCACCTTGGGTCGCGAGAGTCCCACGGCGCGGAGTTCCGCCTCACCGGCTTCGAGCACTCGCGCCGGGATCAGCGGCGCAATCGCCGCCTCGAACCGCGACCAGATCGCGTTGGCGCTGGCGACGGAGACCTGCTGGCCGACGACGATCCGCGCGAGCCCCGCAAGGCCCGCCGGACGCCGGCGCAACGGCGGATCGCCGGCAATGTCGTGCACGGCCCGCGCGATGGCGCACTTGCGACGCAGCGCCCGGATGCCCGCGCGAAGATCGGCGTCCGTCTCGAGGGTGGCAGGCGGCCTTATCGCTCTTGCACGCATGTCAGGGCTCGGGCAGGTATTCGCGAGGTGCCGCGGCCGCCCCAAGCGGGTGCGGCGACGACGGATGGCGGCGCCCCGATGTTAGCCGCCGGCACGAGCTGTGGGGAGGCATGGCAGGTCCCGCGCAACGCGCCACGTTCCGCTTCGCTCCGAGCCCCAACGGCGAGCTGCATCTGGGCCACGCGCTCTCGGCGCTGACCAACGCGGCGATGGCGCAACGCCTCGGAGGGCGCTTTCTCGTTCGCATCGAGGACATCGACCCCGCCCGCTCGCGGCCTGAGTTCGTCGCCGGCATCTTCGAGGATCTGGCGTGGCTCGGTCTGGCCTGGGAGGAGCCCGTCCTGCGCCAGTCGGAGCACATGGCCGACTACGCGGCCGCCGCGGATCGGCTCGCCGCCATGGGCCTGCTCTACCCCTGCTTCGCGACGCGCGCCGAGATCGCGGCGGCCGCCACCGCCGGCCCGACGGACCCCGACGGCGCGCCGCTTTACCCGGGGCTCCATCGCAATCTTGACCGCTCGGAGGCGGCCCGGCGCTTGGCGGCCGGCGAGCCCGCAGCGATGCGCCTCGACATGGCCAAGGCTCTGGTCCGGGCGAAGGCCATCCTGGGTGGCCGGCCGCTGACGTTCACCGAGCTCGGTTCGGACATGGAAGCGCAAGAGGTGACCGCCGACCCCGCCCGCTGGGGCGACGTCGTCATCCAGCGCAAGGAGGTGCCGACGAGCTATCACCTCTCGGTCGTGATCGACGATGCGCGTCAGGGCGTCACCCATGTCGTTCGCGGCCGCGACCTTCGCCCGGCGACCGACTTGCACCGCTTGTTGCAGATCCTGCTGGGACTGCCGGCTCCGATCTATCATCATCACCGATTGCTCACCGACGAAACCGGCCGCAAGCTGGCGAAGAGCGCGCGCGATCGAAGTCTGCGCGAACTCCGCGCCGGCGGCGTCGCGGCCGACGACGTGAAGCGGCGGCTTGCGCGCTGGCTGCCGCCTGTCCACAAGTTGCAGAAGCACTTTCATACGTCTGGATAACCATATAGAAACCGTATAGAAATCTTTTCTTGGCGTGGTCGCCTCAAGGATCGCCGGGAAGCGATTCGAACGGTCGCGATCGGACGGGAGCACGGGGGAGAGTGAAGAAGCGCAAGTCTCATCGCGGTCGGTCGGGAAACCCCGCAAAGCGCAGGCCGGCGCCGGCCGTGCCGGTCCATCGACTTGCGGTCGCCGCCCCGTCCAGAACCCTTTTCGCAGCCGCACGCGCCAACTTTGCGACGATGCGCACCTCCGTCACTGCCGTCTGGCAGTCGGGTGCGCCCGATGAGCGCCAGGCGCTCGCCCTCCTGCTCGCTCCGTTCCTGATCGTCGCGGCCTCACTCGCAACTCAGAACCTCGGCCGCAATCCCCCCGCGCTGGTCCCCGCCGCCGCGACCGGCCCACCGGCCGCGGTCGTCGCCTCGCCCCGGAGCCCAGCCCCGGCCATGACGCCCGTCAAACCTCTTGTCGATGAGATCGGGAGCGGGCTTGCCGGGGGAGCGCCTTCCTCTACCGAGCGAACGACGGTGGCGATGCGCCGGGCGCCGCCCGCCGCAGTTTCTGCCCGGCCGGATGTTGCGGCCGCCCCCTTGCCACAAGCCCCCGCAGGACCAGCGGAGGCGCGCCTGGCTGCCGCGGCTCCACTCCCGAGCCCCGCTCCGCCGCTCCCTGCCGGCAGTCGTCCGTCGGCGCCCGTCGGCGAGGTGCCGCTCCCCCCCTTCGAGCTTCCCGAGCTCGCGCTTCTGCCGGCACCTACGCCGCCAAAGCTTACCGCGCCGACGCCGCGCGAACCCGCGCTTGCCCCGCGAGACGGCATGTCGCAACCGTCGGGCGAGCTCAGCGATCTCGCGCCGCCGCGGACCGCCGTCCCGCCCGCTGCGACCCGCATGACGCCCTCGCCGCAAGACGTCTGCATCGCGCCGGCCGGCCTCACCGACAAGGCGGGCCAGCGCATCGGCGCGCGCCCGGCGCACCTCGATCCGCAAGCATTCGGGCTCGCCCTCGCCGCCGCCGCCAAAGCCCAGACCGGGGAACTCGTCATCTACAATGCCCGCTACATGCGCATCAGCTATCCGGGGGGTGACGTCCCGGCCCTCTACGGCGTGTGCACCGATGTCGTCGTACGCGCCTACCGGACCCTCGGCATCGACTTGCAGGAGCTGATCCGCACGACCCGCTCGGGCCGCGGCGATCCGAGCATCGACCACCGCCGGGTCGAGGTCGTCCGCCGGTTCCTGCAGAAACACGGCGCGAGCCTGCCGATCACCGACCATCCGGAGGATTACCTGCCCGGCGACATTGTCACCTATTATCGCCCGCAGAACCGCTCTTCCACCTCGCACATCGCCATCGTGACGGACGTGGTGGCGCCGTCCGGACGCTACATGATCGCCCACAATCGCGGCTGGGGAACCCAACTCGAGGACGCGCTCTTCGTCGACAAGATCACGGGGCATTATCGGTTCACGGGCCTGCCTGAGAAAACGCCCATCGCCACTGCCGGAGCCCCGCCGGCAAGATCGGCCGGGCGCGCCCGCAGCGAGGCGGCAAAACCGCGACGCACCGCCGAGGCGCGCTTTGCCGCGAGCCGCTGAGCGCGCGCCGCGTTTCTGGCGCACACCTTGACAACGCGCCTCTCTCGTTCCGGGATGGCGGTCATGTCAGCTATGTCTTCGGCCCCCTCGGGCTCCGATACCGGCACGATTGACCAAGCCGAGGTCGACCGCTTCGGCCGCATCGCCGCCGAATGGTGGGACCCGAACGGCAAGTTTCGACCGCTCCACAAGCTCGGTCCGGCGCGCCTTCGGTTCATCCGCGACCGGCTCGTCCGGCATTTCAAGCGTCCCGAGGCGGACCTGCGTCCACTCACCGGACTGACGCTTCTCGACATCGGCTGCGGCGGCGGCCTCATTACCGAGCCGATGGCGCGTCTCGGCGCCGCGGTGACAGGCGTCGATCCGGCGCCGGAGAGCATCGAGGCGGCGCGTCGCCATGCCGGCGAGCAGGGGCTCGCGATCGACTATCGCTGCGCGACCGTCGAGACGCTGATCGCGGATCGCCGCCAATTCGATGCCGTGCTCTGCCTCGAGGTCGTCGAGCACGTGCCCGACCCGGGCGCATTCGTCAGGCTCTGCGCTGGCCTCGTCGCGCCGGGCGGCATGTTGATCGCCTCGACGATCAATCGCACGGTGAAGGCTTATTTTCTGGCCATCGTCGGCGCCGAGTATGTGCTGCGCTGGCTCCCGCCGGGCACCCACCAGTGGGAACGGTTCGTCACCCCCGACGAGTTGGCCCGCCACATTGCCGCCGCGGGCCTCGGGCCGGCCTACGCGGAAGGCGTCGTCTACGATCCCCTTGCCGACCGCTGGTCGCTCTCGCCGGACACTGACGTCAACTACATGGTCGCCGCCGGAAAGCCTGCGTAATCTCACGTCGCTGGGGCCGTGCGGAGCCTTGCCGGCTTCGGGCGGACCCCGCATCGCCCACCCGGTCATGCGCCGGCCGCCCGGCTCGTCGGCCGAATCGCATCCGGCAGAACTTTGGCTTGGCCGCGATCCGCGCCCGTGCTTGCATCGCGCGAACCCGAGCCGCAACCCCGGGACGTCGCCAGAGGAGCCGCCATGAAAGTCGCAGATGCCATCTCCCACATTCTGAAGCGCGAAGGCGTTGAGTGGATCATCGGCTATCCGGTGAACCACGTGCTCGAGCACGCCGCGAAAGTGGACATCCGGCCGATCATCGTCCGCCAGGAGCGCACCGGCCTGCACATGGCCGACGCGATCAGCCGGGTGACTTCCGGCAAGCGCATCGGCGTATTCGCCATGCAGCATGGCCCCGGCACCGAGAACGCTTACGGCGGCGTCGCCCAGGCCTGGAGCGAGAGCGTTCCGATCCTCGTGCTCCCCATGGGCTATTCCCGCCGGCAGGCCTGGATCGACCGCAACTATTTCGCCTCGGTTTCGATGCGCTCGATCACCAAGTCGGCCGAGCCGATCACGTCGGCCGCCGACATTCCGAACGTGTTCCGGCGCGCGTTTCAGCGGCTGAAGTCGGGCCGGGGCGGTCCGGTCCTGGTCGAGGTTCCGAACGATCTGTGGAACGAGGAGTGCGATCCGTCGCGTTACCTCTCGCCGTCGTTCATCCGCTCGGGCGTCGATCCCGACGCCGTCAAGGAAGCCGCAAGGCGCCTTGTCGCCGCCAAGCGGCCGGTGATCTACGCCGGCCAGGGTGTGCACTGGGCCGAAGCCTGGGATGAGCTCAAGGAACTCGCCGAGCTTCTCGCAATTCCCGTCACGACCAGTCTCGAAGGCAAGAGCGCCTTTCCCGAGACGCACCCGCTCTCGCTCGGCTCCGGCGGGCTTGCCATCCCGCAGACCGTGCGCACGTTCCTCGACAAGTCCGACCTCATTCTGGGGATTGGCTGCTCGTTCACCGAGACCAACTTCGGCGTGAAGATGCCGGCCGGCCACCCGAACATCATCCAGGCGACGCTCGATCCT
>CAYWBX010000132.1:0-7590 GCA_964456015.1 uncultured Hyphomicrobiaceae bacterium
TAGAAGCGGGCGCCGCAGGAAGAATTCTGACAGGTCCGTTTCGTCCCGCGTTCGGCTCTTGCTGCCATCGGGGAAACCTCTTTTGTTCTGCTGGTGAGCTCGCGGAGCCTATGGCACGAGGTTGCGCAGGCTGTCAAAGCCAATCCGGCATGGCCGCCTGGCTCGCTTCGACGCGGTGCGACGCCGCTTGGCGCTTGGCCGCCAAGCGGCCAGGCATTCCGCAGGTCTCACGTTTCAGCGCAAAATCCTGCTCTCCTAGGCAAGGCCCGATCCGCTGTTCAACTGATCGCTGCGGGCGAAGGCTCCCGGCCCGGAGCCGATGTGGTCACCGACGGTTTTCCGTCCAGTTTTTCCTGCCGGCTTGGCCTAACGAGACAACCTTCCCTGTCGACAAGAGACTGGTCTCCGTCCACGTCGATGGTGCCGCGTCGGAGGTGGCTCGAATTCAAGGGTCTTCTTCAAGACAAGGAGGCCGCGCCTGCGAGACCCGAACAGTGATTTTCTGACTCGGATTCACAGACGAAGGCAGGCAACACTCTAGATGGAACGGATCACCCGTTTCCCGCCCTCCAGGCGGAAAACAAGGTCCTCGAGCGGACCTAGCCGAGAAACACTCGCCAGGACGGCAGAGACGCTACCGCCTACTTGCGTTAGAAGCCGATGAACGAAAATGGGAAAAGAGCTGAGGGCAGAGACATGGCGCGCTCTGTCATTGCCTTGCATATTCTGGTGCATTCGCATAGAAGCCGCGGGCCACACGATGTCCGTCACGGGACTTTGCGCGAGCGGGGCTTGAGGAGCACTGCATCAAACGGCCCCCTTGTGCGCGATGACCGCCCGAGCGCAGACCGGGGACGTGAAGGGTTAGGAGAGGTGGCAGAGTGGTTGAACGCACCGCACTCGAAATGCGGCAGGCTGGGTGACTGGTCTCGGGGGTTCGAATCCCCCCCTCTCCGCCATATTTGCATTGATACGGCACGCAAATCTCTCGGCCTCGCCAATTCCGCCCAAACAGCCGCCCTAACGCAGTGCCTGCATTTCCGCGGCAACGCAAATGTTGTTCACAACTTGGTGCGGATTAAGACCCGGGGTGTCCCTACCCACTTCCTGCCGATAGGCTTTCGATAGTCGGACCGTCGCCCCGATGTAGGTAACGTCAAGAAGTTTGTGTCAGGGCGAAGAGGGAGCTGACGTTCTGTGATTTGTTCTCTCGGGTGAAGACGGCGAACAGGATGCGGTCCATGGAGGTGCGGTCCCGGAACACGCCCGTGGGGCGGGTTCGGCGGCGGACCTCGCGGAAGCGCCGCTCGATAGCGTTGGTGGTGCGCACGCGCTTGCGCTCCACTTCGGTCTTGTAGCGGAAGCAGGTGAGCAGGTCGTCGAGGTCGTCGCGAAGGCATGCGACGGCTTTCGGGTCGTCGTCCTCGAAGCGATCGGCGAAGCGGCGGGCGGCCTCGTGGGCCATGGGCGCGTTGCCGGCATTCATGATCTTGTGCAGCGCACGCTTCACCGCCGGCTGGTCGGCGACGCGGACCTTGTTCAGGATATTGCGGATCTTGTGGGCCGAGCAGCGTTGCCCGGGAATGCCCTGGTAGACGTTCGGCAAGGCGGCGAGCAGGCCCTGGCCGCCGTCGACGCAGATCATGTCGAGGCCATCGCCGGTGAGCCCACGCCGATAGAGATCATCGAGGAAAAGCTGCCATTCAGCGGCGCTCTCCGACGTGGCGAGGCGGAAGTCGATGATCTCCTTGCGGCCATCGGGCAACAGTCCCAAAGCCACGAGAACCGGGCGTTTGACGGCGCCCGCGCCGGTCTTGCGTGAGAGCACGACGCCATCGAGCATCAGCGCCTTGTAGCGGCTTTTCAGCGGACGGCGGTGGAAGGCCGCGACCACCTCATCGAGGCTCTTGGCGACCTGGCTGACGGCGGACGCCGAAACGGGGCGGCCGAAAATGGGGAGCAGCGCCTCGCCGACCTTGCGCGTCGACAGGCCAAGCACGAAGCAGGCGAGGATCATGCGATCGACCTCGGCGGTGCGCCGGGCATAGGCCTGCACGACCGCCTTCGGGATGTAGGTCCGCGTGCGCGGCACCGAGAGCTCGATGTCGCCGAGCTCGGTGAGGATGCGACGCTTGTAGGTGCCGTTGCGCCGGTCGGCCTCGCCGCGCTCGGCAGCCCGGAGCAGATGGGCGTCGATCGCGGCGGCAAGGCTGTCTTCGATGATGCCGGCGATCGCCCGACGGGCGAGCGGGCGGCAGTTCTCGCCCCATCCCAAGCCTTCGACCTGCATCGCCTTCATCATCTCGAATGCCTGAGGTAAAGACTGGATCGTCGCGCTTCGTGGCGTTGGGGGTGCTCCGTTGGTGAGTCTCGACAACCCACCCGAGTACCCCCTCTCACCGCTGACACAAGCTTCTGTACGTCACCAAACCCGGCCAGCACTTTGCCTCTGCGTCGGGGCGCGATAGCATCCGGGCGCAGGGAGCGGACATGCCGCGGCGCGAGCCAACCGCAAGCTGGTCACGTGTCGAGGCTGGCCTGTACCCAAGAGGCTTGCCGGTTTCTTAGCACGTGCTGCCACGAGAGGACCGCGGATGAAGCTCATCGACGTCCATTCGCACTGGGGAACCCGGCGCGGCTACCCACTGCAGACCGAGCGGGAACTCGCCCAGCAGCGCGCGACCTGGAACTCCGAGACTCGCTACCACACGGAAGAGGAGATGGCCGCTTATTTCCGGCGGTCTGGCGTGCGCGCAATTCTCGATCTCGGATTTGCGAAGTACCGTCCGCTGGAGGAAATGCGCGCGTTGCACGATTATGCGTTCGATACCGAGGCTGCGCACCCTGACGTCATCCTCGGACACTGGGTGCACGTTGACCCCCATCGCTCAGTGGGAGAGGGCGTGAAAGAACTCCGCCGCTGCATCGACAGGAAGATCGGCTTTCTTGGTTATGCCGTATCGGCATCGCTCTCGCCGCCAGCGAGCGATCCTGCCTATCAGCCCTATTACGACTTGTGCATCGAGGCAGGCATCCCTGTGCTGATTTTCGTCGGAACCACCGGGTTGGGTGCCGGACTGCCCGGGGGCGACGGAGTCATTCTCGACCATTGCCATCCGCGCCACCTCGATTTGGTAGCCGCGCACAATCCTGAGCTCAGGATTGTGGCCGCGCGCCCCGGTTGGCCCTGGCAGGCGGAGGTGATCGCCGTGCTCATGCACAAGCGCAACATCTGGTACGAACTGCACGGCTGGTCTCCCAAGTATCACACGCCGGATCTAAAGCACGAGATCCCGCGGCGCCTGAAGGATCGCATCCTGTTCGGCGGCGACTACCCGCTCTTTACCTACGAGCGTCTGGTCGCGGACTGGCGCGCCGAAGGCTACTCCGAGGAGATTCTCGACAAGGTGTTTTACAAGAACGCCGAGCGGTTTCTGGCCGAGATGGGGGTGAGGAGCGCGGAGTAGGACATGGACCTCGGCCTCAAGGACAAGGTTGCCATCGTCGGCGGCGCTAGCATGGGGATCGGCCGCGCAATCGCGCACGCTCTGGCCGCCGAGGGTGTGCGTCTCGTCATAGCGGCACGGCGCGAGCCGGGATTGAGTGAGGCGGCCGAAACCATCCGGCGCGACACGGGGGCCGAGGTCCTGGCGGTTCAGGCCGACTGTCGCCGCGCCGATGACTGCACCCGGGTTGTGGACGCGGCTCGGGTCCGGTTTGGGGGGGCGGACATTCTGGTCAACAATGATGGTGCGCCGCCGCTTGGTGACCTTGTGCAGTTCGACGACGCCGCCTGGTCCAAGGCCATCGAGCAGAACCTGATGTACGTGGTGCGCATGGCCCGCAGCGTGGTTCCCGAGATGATCAGGCGCGGCGGCGGCAGCATCCTCAACATCACTGCAATCTCGGCCATCCAGCCCATCGCCGGTTTTGGGCTCTCGGTCGCGACCTGGGGAGCAGTCATCGGCTATGCCAAGACTTTGTCGCTAGAGGTTGCGCGGCACAACATCAACGTCAACACCATTTGCCCCGGCTACATCGAGACGACGAGGTTGGAAAAGGTCTTTGCCGCCGGCGGCGAGGATCCGGCCAGGATGCGCCGCCAGCTCGAAGCCGAGATCCCGATGGGTCGTATCGGCAGCGTCGATGACGTTGCGAGCATCGCCACGCTTCTGGTCTCGCCGCGGGGGCGATACACCACCGGAATGGCGATCGCTGTTGATGGAGGGCTATTGCGCAGCGTGCGCTGACAGCGCGGAAGGAAACGAGCCATGACGTTCACCACGGTTGTCAAGCCTGAGCTCGCCCGGCGCTGGCGGGAGGCCGGTGAGTGGCGGGATGAAACATTCTTCGACATCCTGTCGGCGCAGGCGCAGCGAATTCCCGATCGCGAGGTGTTTGCCGATGCCCGAGGCCGCATCACTTACGGTGCGCTCAAAGACAAGGTCGAGCGCTGTGCCGCGTTCCTGCGGCGGATCGGCATCGGGAGAGGGGATGTCGTCACGATCCAGCTCCCGAACCGCATCGCATTTCCCATAGTTTATTTTTCGCTCGAGCTGATCGGCGCCATTGCCAACAAGGTCAATCCCGATTTCCGCATCCGGGAGCTCGATTACATTCTGCGCTTTTCTGGCTCCAAGGCCTTCATCTGTCCGGCTCATTTCAAAGGGTACGATTACGTCGCCATGGCGCGTCAATTGCGTCAGTCAATTCCTGATCTGAGCAGCATCGTGATTGCTGGCGAGCCGGTCGAAGGGGAATGGAACCTGGAGCGAGGCATTTCGGAAAGCGACCCGTTACCGGCGTCGGAGCGCATCCGGATGAGCGCGGACGAGGTTTTCCGGATGGCCTTCACTTCAGGGACCACCGGAAATCCGAAGTGCGTTCTGCATTCCTTCAATACAACGCTGCCGGCCGTGCGTCAGATCAACCGTGACATGAAGGTGACGGCCAATGACGTTCAACTCATCTATCTGCCCGTTTGCCTCAACTGGGGCTATCTGTGTCTGCTCCAGACGGTACTTGCGGGCGGGCGCGCAGTGCTTCTCGAGCGCTTCTCCGCGCGTGCCGCACTTGAAAAGATCGCCGGGGAACGCGTTACCTACATCGCCACGGCGCCGGCCGCGATCGTCGCGATGCTGAACGAGCCTGACATTTCCCGTTTCGACGTGTCCTCGCTGAGGGTCGTCATCACCGGCGGCGCCTCCGCCGCATTGGAGACCATTCGCGACTATCAGGCGAGGATGCCGGGGCATTTGATCGAGCTCTACGGAATGCTTGAGACCGGCTTCCACACCTACACGCGCTTCACGGACGACCCGACAAAGGTGAACGGCACGATCGGCAGGGTCGTCTCGAGCATGGAGCTCAAGATTCTCGATGAGTCGGGCAACGAAGCAGCGCGCGGTGAGATCGGTGAGATTGCCGCCCTGGGCCCGAGCGTTCATCTCGGCTACCACGCCAATCCCGGCGCCAACGCGGAAGCCTTCACGCAGGATGGCTGGTTCCGGACAGGTGATCTCGGGCGCATCGTTGATGCGGCGGGCAACGTCGAGATCGTCGGGCGGCGGAAAGAGATCATCAACAGGGGCGGCAAGAAGTTTTTTCCGCGCGAGGTGGAGGAGATCCTCTACACGCACCCGAAGGTGCTGCACGCCGCCATGGTCGGCGTCGCCGATCCGCGTCTTGGTGAGCGCAATGCGCTCTGCGTCATTCCGAAGCCCGGCGAGACGATCACGCTCGCAGAGATGATCGCGCATCTGAAAGGCGAGGTCGCGGACTACAAGCTGCCTGAGGAACTGCATATCGTCTCCGAGTTGCCCTTCACGGCGACCGGAAAGCTGCGGCGTCACATTCTCATCGACGACATCAAGAAGCGCGGCGCTCCGGCGTTCAAGTCTGACGCCTGAGCATGACTGGACCCCCATGGCTGGGTAGCGCTCGGCCACTCTCGTGTTGTTAGCGGTCCGCGAGGCAGCTAGTCTCATGGCGCTGAGCCGCATCCGCGGAGAATTGCGGCATGCCAGGGAGTGAAGCCAATGACCAAGATGCGACGCTTGACGCGACGAGTGGTATTGAGTGGGTCTGGCGCGGCCCTTGCCGCTCCGTACATCTGGACCAGCGCTCAGGCGCAGGCCGCGGGAACGATCAAGTTGGGAATGCCGCTGGCACTGACTGGTCCCCTGGGCTCGGTCGGCCAGCAGCAGAAGCGCGGCGCCGAGTTTTACGTCAAGGTGCAGAACGCCAAGGGCGGCTGGCTCGGCAAGAAGATCGAGCTGCTGATCGAGGATACCGTTGGTAACCCAGCGACGTGCGTGCGCAAGGCCCAGGAGATGGTGGAACGGCACGACTGCCGCCTTTTTACCGGGATTACGTTGTCCTCCGAGGCGCTCGCGATCGTCCCGAAGCTCGCGGAATGGAACTCCATCTTCATCTCTTCGGATAATGGCGATGGCCGACTGACCGCGGAAAGCTTCGTTCCGAACTTCTTTCGGGCCAACACATCGGGCCCGATGGGTACGCGCGCCGTATCGCTCTACATCAAGCAGTCGCCGCTCAAGAAGTTTTTCGCGCTGGGTCTCGACTACGCCTGGGGACACAATAGCGTCCAGGTCTTCGAGAGCGAAGTGAAGAAGATGGGCAAAGAGTTCGTCGGCAAGGTCTTCGCACCGACAGGAACAAAGGATTACTCGACCTACATTGCGCGCATTCGTCAATCCGGTGCCGATGCGGTGTATCTGGTGCTCGCAGGAGACGACAACAATGCCTTCCTCGCTCAGGCCTATCAATACAAGCTAGGCGAGAGGGTGGCACTGCTCGCCGAGCAGCTCGAGCTGTCGGCCATGAAGGCGGTTGGCGATGCCTGTCTCGGAATGCTCGTATCTGCGCGCTACGCCTATTCGATCGACACGCCGAAAAACAAGGAGTTCGTCGAGGCCTGGCGCAAAGAGCACGCGGGCGCCATTCCCGACCAGTTCGAGGGCGAGCAGTGGCAGTGCCAGAAGGTGTTCGAGGCCGGCATCACCAAGGCCGGAACGATCGAGGCGGCCGCATTGCGAGCGGCGCTGGAGGACCTGACGATCGATGACATCAAGGGCAAGGTCCACATGCGGAAGTGCGACCACCAGGGCGTCCAGCAGGGCTTCATCGTCAAGGCGGCGAAGAAAGAGGGCTTTTCGCATCCCGTGCCCGAGGTGATCGCTGTGCTGCCGGCAGAGCAGGTCACGCCGCCCTGCAACAAGATGACATACGACGACTGAAGCCGGGTGAGTGGCGGCCTCGCAGGTCACCCATGAATGGGCCGCCACGATCCCTTCGTGCATGCCGCCTGCATGCGCTTCCGACACGGGAATGGGACGGCGAAGCATCGCGACTGAGGTTGCGATCTGATCCGGCCGTGCGTGCCGGAAGAACGAAAAGATGAACGCGAGCCATGTCAACTCTCGCCTTTCTGCTTAATCAGAGCGTTAACGCCTTGTCGCAGGCGGCGCTTCTGTTCTTTCTGGGTGTCGGGTTGACGCTCATTTTCGGCATCATGCGCATCGTCAATTTTGCCCACGGAACGCTCTACATGCTTGGTGCGTTCGTGGG
>CAYWBX010000133.1:0-6125 GCA_964456015.1 uncultured Hyphomicrobiaceae bacterium
AGACCGCAAAGCAGGTCATCGACTGGGCGAAGGGCGAACTCGAGGGCTTCCGGCGCTGAGCGGACGGGACGACGAGCGTCGCGACGGCCGAGGCATGTGGTGCGCGGCACCGTGTCCGGTTTCGCTCTCGCCGGCCTTCTCAGCCCTGAAGGCAAACAAGGGCCCCGGCTTCGACCGCCCGTCGTTGAGGCCGGTTTGGTGGCACTGGCGCCAGGGACGATGACGCACGGGCGTGCCGCTGCTGCCGTGCCCGCCCATCGCATTGGCCTCGCAGCGCCGGGGCCGCCGCAACGGCCCATAGGTCAGAGCCCGGCGGTCAGGGCGACCAAATCATCGAGCGTGCGCAGCGTGGCGTCCCGCGCGGCAGTCGGGATGAGGAGCACCGAGCGGTCCATCCCGGCATCCCGCAGCCGCTCGAGCTCGCGGCGATCCTGCCTTGCCCCGAAAACGCTCATGGGCAGCGAGGCGGGGTCGCGGCCGTGCTCGGCAAGCAATTGTCGGAAGCGATGGCCGATGTCGACAGGATCCTGATCGCGGCCGCCGATCGGCATCCAGCCGTCGCCATATTCGACGGCGCGGCGCGCACCGTGCGGAAAGGCGCCGCCGACGAGGATCGGGGGATGCGGCTTCTGCACCGGCTTCGGCCAGCACCACATCGGCTCGAAGTTGACGAACTCGCCGTGATACTCGGCGATGTCATTGGCCCAGATGGCCTTCATGGCTTCGACACGCTCGCGCATCAGCCTGAAGCGCGATCGGAAGTCGGTGCCGTGGCTCGCCATCTCCTCCGCATTCCAGCCGCCGCCGATGCCGAAAAGAACGCGACCGCCGGAGAGATGATCGAGGGTTGCCACCTGCTTTGCGGTATGGATCGGGTCACGCTCGACGACGAGGCAGATGCCGGTCGCCAGCTTGATGCGCCGCGTGGTCACTGCCGCGGCGGTCAGCGCCATGAACGGGTCGAACGTCTCCTTGTAGTATTGCGGAAGCTCTGGTCCGCCGCCCCAGGGTGAGCGCCGGCTCGTCGGAATGTGGGTGTGCTCGGGCATCCAGAGCGACTCGAACCCGCGTTCCTCGACCGCCGCTGCGAGCTCGCCCGGGGCGATGGAATACTCGGTGACGAACATGGCAATGCCGATCTTCATCGGTTCGTCTCCTCGCTAGAAGTTCGAGCGCCTGCGCATCCCAGAACGCGCTCTCCGGCAGTCCTTGAATTGCCAAGTCGTGCTTCCGAGGGGACTTGTAGGTCACCCACGGCCCGTGATGGGGTCATAACCCCACGAGAACAGCGGTCTGCCCCCGTCTGCCCGGATCTCGACGACCTCTTCGCACCACGAGCGATCGAACTGGCTGCCCGGGTAGAGGAGATGAATCGGCGCCACCATGCCTTCCCCTAGCACCCAATTGCCGCCGACCGGGCTGCCATCGGCGGTCATGAGCTCGAGCTCCATGTGGGAAAGGCCAAGCCCGTGGAAGAAGATGATGGCGCGATCGGGATCGGGCACGCCGGCCTTACGATAGGTCGCGCGCGCGAGCGCCTGCAAATCCCTGATGCGCGCGCCGGGCTTCATGGCGGCAACGAGCGTCTCTGCGACTGCAGAGGTCGCCCTCGCCCATCGTTTGGCGTCGCCTTGGGGTTCGCCGTCGACGACCCAAGTCTTGCCGCCATCCCAGCAGTAGAGATCGATGGTGCCGTGACAGTCGAACATCACATGCGTGCCGGCCTCGACCTCCGTATCCTCGAACCCGGTCGAGAGCATGATCGTCTGCTCGGTGCCGCGGGGATGGCCCCAGACCATGCCGCCCGGATCGCGCACGAAGCCGCCGAGCTCGGCGACCGAGCGCGCGTAGGCGATATTGAGATCGCGCCAAGTGGCGCCCTTCTGCCAGCTTGCGACCGTCCGTCCGATGGCGGCCTCGTTGAGCCGGGTGGCCCGGCGGATGAGTTCCAGCTCGGCCGGCGTCTTGATGGCGCGCGCGAACATCATGGCGTCATAGCCATCGACGAGCCGCGACGCCTCAAGGCCGAGCCGCAGGCCGAATCCCGGATCGTCGAAGGCAAGACGCGCCCTATCGAGCTTGAGATCGGCGAGCGCGCGCTTGAGCACCGCCGACATGTCGAAGCCGTACTGGCGGCGAGCGTTCTCGATCCATGCCTTCCCGCGCGCGGCAGTCGGAACGAAGCGGTCGATGTCGGTCTCCTTTGCTGGCAGATCAAGCGGCATCATCACCGCGCGGAAGGGACGGATGTCCTCGATCCAGGTCTCCTGGGTGAGAAAGCTCGCAAGGTAATAGTCGGCAACCACCATCACGGGGTGCTCGGGGGCGTGGCGCGAAAGGATGACGGCCACAACGCGCGGCTCGTCCGACTTATGAGCGATGGTGTTGAAGCCGGAGAGGTAGAAAACATTGTTAGGCGTTGTTGCGACGATACCGTCGAGATCGCGCGCCTTGAGAGCATGGAGCACACGGTCGAGATTGCAAAAGCGCCTGGGTAGCGGCGCGCGCGGAAAAGCGTCGGCGGATGGGCGCTTCGTGTCGGACATGACGGCCTCCTCGGTACGCGGCGATCGCGCCTATGCTAGCGCCGGGCGCTTGTCTTGCCCAAAGGAAATTGCACCGCCGACCATGTCGCACCTCCTGCGCTGCGCCGGAACAGGGCTTCGCGGGGACAGTCGCTGAGGATTGCGACTGCATCGACATCCTTGCGCAGATTGCAGCGGTGCGCGCCGCCCGCGCGCGCATTGAGGGCCGGACCTGCGCGAGCACGATCAGCATTTCGCCCGCCGCGCCATGACGACCGGCGACACGGCTACTCAGGAGCAGAAAAATCGAGGAGCCGAGCGCCGCCCTGTCACTCGGGTGCGGATGAGGCCGGCATCGGCGCACCCATCCGTCCCTGTGAAGGTCAAGCGCCCCGTCGCGACGGGATACGACAAGATGCGCGCCGAAGCAGAGGTGGTCCCCGACGCACGCGGTTCTTGCCAATCGGATCGGCACGTGCGCCATCCGTCGGGGACAGATTCAACCGGGATGTGCTCCGGCGCCGGCGTGGGCGGATCGTGACTGCGACAGCTGATGACGCCGGTGCACGTCGGCGGCGGAGCCGGGCTTCGGAGCGATGACGAAACGCTCTGCCGCCCAAGGCGCGGAAACCCAGACCACCCCGACCTGGTGTCCGCCCTCATTTTCGCCCGCGCAGCCTGCAAAGCCCGGCCAGGCCCACCGCATCGCTGCGATGGCCTGACCAGGCAGAGAATGCGGCAAGGAGGGACGCTCATTCCGCCGCCTCGGCGGCCCGGCCCTCACACGAGGCCAGCGCACGCGCGATCTCGGTCACATGCCGGAGGTCGGAACCGCAGCATCCGCCAAACACGTTGAGCCACGGCAACCGGGTGGCGAGCGCCTTGTACTGAGCAGCAAGCTCGTGCGGGTTGCCAGGGTCGAGCTCGCTCGATTCGTCAAGCTCCGCGTGGCTCAGGCGCGAGGCGTTGGCGCGAAGGCCGCGAATGCGGCGCAACCAGGGCTCATCATGCAGGACGCCGGCGAAGTGATCCGGATGCGCGCAGTTGATCATGTAGTAGGCAACGGACTGCGCCGTCGCCGCATCCACCTCCGCTATGGCCTCCTTGAGGCTTTGGCCGTTCGGCAACGCCCCGTTTGTCTCGACCGTGAACGAGATGACGACGGGCAAGCCAACCTCACGCGCTGCTCTGGCAAGGCCCGCCGCCTCTCCCGCCTGGTTGAACGTGAGCCCCGTGACCATGTCGACCTCCGTCGCCGTCAGCCACTCGAGTTGCTCGGAGAAATAGGACTGCGCGTCTGCCATGCTGATTACAGCTTCCGGACGGTAAGCATCGCCTCTCGGGCCGATGACGGCGTTGAGAACGATCGGATTTGGATTGCTCGCAAACTTTGCTCTCAGGCTGGCCGCAAAGGCGACGCTCGCCTCGTTGGCCGCCTTGAGTTCGGGGATGCTTGCGCCGAGTCGTGCAGCCCAGTGGCGGTGCGCCTTCCAGGTGGTGGTGTCGAGAATGAATCCGGTCCCCTGCCGGCGTGCCAGCTCGAGAAAGCCCGTGAAGTAGCGGGCGAGCGCGACCCGGCCTGTCTCATCAGGCAAAAGTGTGTGAGCGGCAAACTCGCGAATCTCGATCCCGTGGTTGAAAATGAGGTCCGTTTCGACGCCGGCGTCAGTGAGAAACAGACCGCCTGACAATTGCGGCAAGCGATCGCGATAGATGGCCATGACGTTATCTCCACAAAGTTGGCTTCGCGCAGCGATGCGATCCAGGCGGGGCCGGGTGCCGCCGGCACCTCGGCAGCACAAAGGCGCGTCGCGCCCAGCGTGGCGGCGCGACCGTTTGCGGCCTCAATCGTTTCATCGGCTGATGGCGCGGACTATGCCGTTCGTGGCCCGACCGAGCTAGTGAACTCGTGGTCAATCTGCGTGCCGACCCCGCAAGTGACTAAGATTTCAGCCTGTTAGGGCTACCGCAAACGGCCGCTTGAAGGTACGGTCCATCGGACCCCTCGCCCCGACTTGACCTTTGGTACAGTTCTTTCGCAAGCAGGGAACCGCGCCATGGACCAGATCCCGTCCACCGGCAATCCAAGCACCAGGGAGCGCCTCCTTGCGCTCGCCGAACGGCAGGTTCTGGAGAAGGGATTTGCCGCCACGTCGATCGACGAGCTGATCGCGGGCGTCGGCATCACCAAGAGCGGCTTCTTCTATCACTTCCGCGACAAGCGTGAGCTCGCGAAGGCGCTCCTGCAGCGCTACCTCGACAGAGAGGAGGCGCTCCTCGATCAGATCTTCGCCAGAGCGGATGCCTTGCACGAGGACCCGGTGCATGCGTTCCTGATCGCGCTCAAGATGTTCGCCGAGCTGATGCAGGACCTGCCCGAGACCCATCCGGGCTGCCTGATCGCCTCGTATTGCTATCAGGAAAACCTGTTCGATGCCGACGTGCGGGAACTCAACCGCGCCGGCGTGTTACGCTGGAGGCGGCGCTTCCGCGATCGTCTGGACCTGATCGTCGCCCGCTATCCACCTCGCTGCGACGTGGACCTCGATGCGCTCGCCGACATGCTCTCGGCCGTCGTCGACGGAGGCATCATCATCTCGAAGGTCTTGCGCGACAAGACCGTGCTGCCGAAGCAGGTCATGCTGTTCCGCGAATTCGTCCGGGCCATTTTCCTCGGATCGTCGACGCCCTGAGCGGCGCGGCGGCGCCGATCGCTCCAATCGTAGAAATCTTCCTGGCCCTTGGAAGCCCCGGCTGCGCACCTTGCGGCTGGCAACAGCCGGCATCGCTCGGTGAACATGGGGCTTTACCGTCCGTCGGGCGACCGTGTCCGCGCTTGGCGGACGCAGGCGCCCCGTCAAGGGGCGACGCTCCGCCGGTAGGAGCAATTGCGCGGCCAGCCGCTGCTTGTGCGAGCCGCGAGCGGCGCGAAGCAAACACCTCCTCCGCTACGGGGAAGTCTTGGCTGGGGCGGGAGGGATCGAACCTCCGCATGGCGGAATCAAAATCCGCTGCCTTACCGCTTGGCTACGCCCCAAAAAGCGCTTCGAGCCGCGGACCATAGCCACTCCGACATATCCCCGCAACGCAGGACATGCGCCCGTTGGCTGACTTCGCGTAAGTCGCCGACAGCCGGCCACCGGAAAACGACAAACCCGCTGTCCGGCCGTCACCTGGATTGGCACCGCCTCGTGCTGCGCTGCGCCGCCACAGATCAAAGGCCGGAGCACCGTCTCCGTTCGCAGCGACGCCAAACATCATTTTTTGCTCCGCAACAATACTTATCGCGGGTGCAGCAATACTGATAAAATGGACGTTGTGCAGGCGTCGCAATCGGAAATACTGAAAAGACTTTGCTCAAACTGCTTGACGTGCGTCATTTATGTCGCATCAATATATCTGTTGATAAAGTTCCCGTGCGCGCGTGGCGGCGCGAGTTTTGCGTGCGGGACGTCAGGCGGCAAGGGCGGTTGCCATGAGTATTGAACGGCTGAACACGGCGGCGCGGGCAGCGGGGTTTGCGATGGCGACGCCCGAGGAGGAGCCGATACCGGAGAGACTGGCGGCGGATAGTCCCGGCGAGCCTCGTGCCCTGGTGCC
>CAYWBX010000133.1:6135-7560 GCA_964456015.1 uncultured Hyphomicrobiaceae bacterium
CGAAGCCCTCCCTTGCGCCCCCCCTGGCAACCCGCATCGGCACTTGGTTTCGCGGCCACATGCCCTCGTTCGGCGGTCGCGCGCCGGCCTGACCACCGGTGCCGAACAGGCGATCTTCCTCAAAACCGCGTTGGCGCGCGCGATGCGCGTGAAAGGCCTGCCTCTGCGATCCAGCCGAGCACATCGCTATAGTGCTGCGCGACCCAGAGGTGTCCCTGTTCCGGCAGAACGATGAGGCGGCAATCGGGAAGGCGGGTCGCAAGACGCCGCGCTGCCGAGATCGGGACGTTCCGGTCTGCACTGCCGATCCAGAGACACGCAGGGACCTCCGCCGCGGCCAGCTTGACGTCCCACGGATGCGCGAACAGTGCGAGGTCCGTCGCGGGCCCCGCGACGCCGGGCCTCAAGCCCTCGATGAAGCAGTCGCCAAGCCGCGCGGCAATACCGGGACGGCGCAGCGTCCGGCGATCGGCTGGACAGACGCGCGCCATCGCGACGCGCATCCCGAAGTCCCGCGAGACGCCGAGCAGCCGCCGAAACCCTGCGAAAAGCAACCGCGAGGCCCAGGGATTGCGCGCGAACGGACCAAAGCAGACGCGATGAAACCACGTGATCTCGGAATCCTCCTCGCCGGCGATCGGCCCGACAGGCGCCACCAGCGCCAGCGCCGACACGCGCTTGGAAAGGGTCGCCGCCGTCGCGGCAGCGAACGGTCCGCCGCCCGACACGCCCAAGACGGCAAATCTGTCGAGGCCGAGGCGGTCCGTGAACATCTCCATGTCGGCGGCAAAGGCCGCGAGCGACGGCGCGGGATGGATATCGGTCAAACCGTAACCCCAGCGGTCCGGTGCAATGACCGTCAAGCCGAGTTCGCGCGCCACCCCATCGGTCACCGTGAACTTGAGCCGCGAGCCGGGCGTGCCATGCAGCGCAATCAGCGGCGCGCCGTTTCGCGCACCATAGGTGCGGTAGCCGATCCGTCGCCCGTCGCCGAGGCGCACTGAGCCATCCTCGCCGCCATGTGGGCCGCTCATCGGCCGATGTCCGCGCCCGGTTCGAGCGTCAGCTCCATGAAACGCGTGCCCGCTATCGGATTGTGCGTATAAGGGGCAATCTCGCGGAACCCGAGCGCGTGATAAAGCGCTTGCGCTTGAGCCATCATCGGCAGCGTATCGAGGCGAATGGCGCCATAGCCGATCCGCCTCGCTTCCCCGATAACGCCGACGGCGAGCCCCCGCCCGACACCAAGCCCCCGCGCGATCGGCAGCACAAAGAGACGCTTCATCTCGCACACCCGAGCAACAACATCCAAGGGGCGCAACGCCACGACGCCGACAACCCTCTCGTGCAACTTGGCCCACAGGAATGCGCCCTTCGGCGGCACGTAGCTGCCCGGCAGTTCCTGCAGCTCGGCCTCGAAGCCCT
>CAYWBX010000134.1:0-7555 GCA_964456015.1 uncultured Hyphomicrobiaceae bacterium
TCTCCCTGCAGCACCACCTTCTTGCGCTTGATCGCCGGATCGGGAACCGGAACGGCCGAGAGCAAGGCCTCCGTATAAGGATGCTTTGGCGCAGTGAAGATGGACCTCTTGTCCGCGTGCTCGACAATCCGGCCAAGGTACATGACGGCGATCTTGTGGCTGATGTGTTCGACCACGGCCAGATTGTGGGAAATGAAGAGATAGGAGAGGCCCAGATCCTTCTGCAGGTCCATGAGCAGGTTGATCACCTGCGCCTGGATCGAGACATCGAGCGCGGACACGGGTTCGTCGCCGATGATGAGCTTCGGATTGAGCGCCAGTGCGCGGGCGATACCAATGCGCTGGCGCTGACCGCCTGAAAACTGGTGCGGAAAGTTGTCCATCTGCGCAGGGCGCAGCCCGACCCGACGGAAGATTTCGGCCACACGCTGTCGCCGCTCCTCCCGATCGCCGATGCCGTGCACCATGAGCGGCTCGCCGACGATGGCGCCCGCCGTCATGCGGGGGTCGAGCGAGGAGAATGGGTCCTGGAAGATGATCTGCATCTCGCGGCGGTAGGGCCGCAGCTCGGACTTCGGGATGCGTGTGACATCTTTGCCAGAGATCAGGATCTGGCCGTCGGTTGGCTCGGTCAGTCGGAGCAGAGTGCGCCCGACGGTCGTCTTACCACATCCCGATTCGCCAACGAGACCAAGCGTCTCGCCGCGGTCGATGGTAAAGCTCACGCCGTCCACCGCGTAGACGTGCGCCACGGTTTTGCGCAGAAGCCCCTTCTTCACGGGGAAATGCTTCTTCAGATTGCGCACTTCGAGAACTGCCTCGGTGAGGGCGCCACCGGCAGTGCCTCGGTCGGCAGGCCCCGCCCGATCCGCTCTGCCGATTGCGCCAGGGACGGGCGAAGCCGCCGTGCCATTGACCGGCGGGGACTCTGCCGCCGCCGCGGACGCGATGGGGCCCACAGACGACACCGGTCCGATCGGCATCTCGTGCTCGAACCGCTCAGCCACGCACACCTCCCGCCACCTGATCGGAATGCCAGCACGCCGCCCAGTGGCCGGGCGCCTTCTGCTCATAAGGGGGATATTCGACCTTGCATCTGTCGCTCGCAAACGCGCACCGCGGCGCGAAGGCGCAGCCCTTTGGCAGTGCCGAAAGCGCCGGCACGATCCCCGGGATTTCCTGCAGGCGCTCCGCGTGGGTCTCGACGCCACGCATCAAGTCGAGGCGGGGGATCGAATTGAGAAGTCCGCGCGTATAGGGATGCAGCGGCGCGCCGAAGAGCTCTCCGACGGGCGCCTCCTCGACCTTGCGACCGGCATACATCACGATCACGCGCTGCGCCGTCTCGGCCACGACGCCGAGGTCATGCGTGATCAGGATCACCGCCGTACCCAGCCGGTGCTGCAGCTCCACGATGAGGTCCAGGATCTGTGCCTGGATAGTGACGTCGAGGGCCGTCGTCGGCTCGTCCGCGATCAGCACCTTCGGATTACAGGCGAGCGCGATCGCGATCATGGCGCGCTGGCGCATTCCGCCCGAGAGCTGGTGCGGATACTCCTTCACGCGCTGCTCCGGCTCCGGAATCTTGACCAGCCGCAGCATGTCCACTGCCTTCCGCAGCGCCTCGGCCTTCGTCATTCCCTGATGGAGAAGCAAGACTTCCGCAATCTGCGCGCCGATGGTCATCACCGGATTCAGCGATGTCATCGGCTCCTGGAAGATCATCGAGATGTCGTTGCCCCGGATCTTGCGCATTTCGGCTTCATCGAGAGGCAGCAGATCGCGGCCAGCAAGCTTGATGCTGCCGCCGACGATGCGCCCCGGGGGCTCCGGAATGAGCCGCAGCAGCGAGAGCGCCGTGATGCTCTTGCCGCATCCCGACTCGCCGACAATGGCCAGCGTCTCGCTTTCGCCGAGCGTGAATGAGACGCCGTCGACCGCCTTCACGAGGCCTTGGCGCGTGTAGAAATAGGTCTGAAGGTTGTCCACCTCCAGCAGAGGCGTTGCGACCCTTGCGCCGCTTGCGGGGGCTTTGGCGTCCATCGGTGTTTTCAGGGTGTCCTGCATGGTCAGCTGCGCTGGCGCGGGTCAAGGATGTCGCGGACCGCATCTCCGAGAAGGTTCGTCCCGAACACGGCAAGGCTGATGGCGATCCCCGGAAAGATCACGAGCCAGGGGGCCGTGCGCACGTACTCGGCCGCCGACTCCGACAGCATCCGGCCCCACGAGGGATGCGGTTCTGGAATGCCGAGCCCCAGGAACGACAGCGAAGCCTCGGTTAGAATCGCCGACCCAAGCTGGGCCGTTGCCAGCACGATCAGCGGCGCAATCGTGTTCGGCAGCACGTGACGAAAGGCGATCGACATCTCGCCCATGCCGACGGCCTTGGCCGCTTCCACATAGGGCATCTCACGCAGCTGCAGGGTGTTCGAGCGGATGATCCGCGCCACGTTCGGGATGGTCGGGATGGCGATGGCAATGACCGTGTTGGTGAGCGAGGGGCCGAGCGAGGCCGCCATCACCAGCGCCATCACCAACAGCGGCAGCGATTGCATGATGTCGATCAGGCGCTGCACGATGAGGTCGACCCAGCCGCCGACGTAGCCCGAGATGAGGCCGATGGTAACTCCGAGCAGACAGCCGAGCACCGTCGATCCGATGCCCACCGCCAGCGAGATGCGCGCGCCATAGACGATGCGGGCCCACATGTCGCGGCCCATGAAATCGGCGCCGAGCGCGTGCACGCTGCCTGGCTTGGCAAGCGAGGACCGGGGGTTGGTGCTCGTCGGATCGAAGCTCGTGAGCAGCGGCGCAAAGATCGCGGCCAGCACGAACCCGAGAACGATGATTGCGCCCACCGCACCGAGGGGATAGCGCCGGCAGTAGTAGACGAGGCTGCCCCAGGTGCTCGTGACGTTGGCACCGGCCCGATTGAGCTCCGCCTGATGATCGATAACGGCCACGCCATTGCTCCGTGTTGACTGGAAGGACGCCGGCTTCGGCGTCAGTCCTCGTACTTGATCCTCGGGTCGAGCAGCACGTAGGCCATGTCGACCAGGAAATTGACCACCACGACGACCAGGGCGATGAACATCACGAGGTTCTGCACGATCGGGTAGTCCCGCCAGCGAATCGCCTCGACCAGGAAGCGGGCCACGCCGGGGATGTTGAAGACGGTCTCCGTCACGATGAGGCCGCCGATCAGGAACGCGGCCTCGATGCCGATGATGGTGATGACGGGCAGCACGGCATTGCGCAGCGCGTGGTTGTAGTTGACCGACTGGCGCGAGGCGCCCTTGGCACGCGCCGTCCGGATGTAATCCTGCCGCAGCACCTCGAGCATCGACGATCGCGTGAGCCGCATGATCAGCGCCGAGGCGCGGAAGCCCACGGCCGCCGCCGGGATCGCGAGCAGTCCCACCTCCTGCCAGAAGCCCGTCGGGGCGCGCGAATAGATGGGAATCCAGCCGAGATAGTTGACGAACGCCATCAGGATCAGAAGCCCGAGCCAGAAGGAAGGCAGGGACAGGCCGGACAGACTGATGACCCGCAGCACATAGTCGAGAAGCGTGTTCTGCCGCACGGCCGAGATGACGCCGAGCGGCACGCCGATCACCACCGAGAAGAAAAGTGCCATCGTTGCGAGCTTGGCGGTGATGGGAATTCGCGGCGCAATCTCATCGATGGCCGGTTTCTCGGAGACGTAAGCGTAGCCAAGGTCACCCCGCGCCAGGCCGCTGATCCAGCGCCAATACTGGACGACGATCGGCTGATCGAGGCCAAGCTCGGCTTCGATCTTCTTTTTCTCGGCCGGGTTCACCAGTCCCGCCGACTCAAAGAGGATGTCGCTGATGTTGCCGGGCACCAGCCGGAGCATGACGAAGATCAGCACCGACATGCCGAATAGGGTCAGCACCATCAGCGAGAAACGGCGGATCAGATAGACGCCCAACGCGATGCCTCCTGGCTCGACCGGCGGTCACCTCGAATGCTGAGGGGGCCGCTCCGTGGCGGCCCCTGATGCGGCTCACTTGTCGAGCCACACGTCTTCAAACCGCCAGTTGCTGTAGATCGAGTTCTTGTGCTGGACAAATCCCTTTACGTGCGGGTGCCAGCAGGTCGCATCGCGCGGGTGGAAGATCACCGGACGCGCGAGCTCGTCGTTGAGCTTCTGCTCGATCTTCCAGACGAGCCGTTTGCGCTTTTCCTGATCGAGTTCCTGCGACTGCTCGTCGATCATGCGATCGACCTCCGGGTTGCAATACTGGGTATAGTTGCGCTCCGACTTGCAGGCATAGTTTTCGTAGAGAACCGGGTCGGGGTCGTCGACCGACATGCCGGTGAGGTTCATGCCGATGGTATAATCCTTGCGCGCCGCCTTGGCGTGCCAGATCGTGGTGTCGACCACCTCCAACTCGGCCTGCACGTAGATCTGTTTCAGCTGGTCGATCAGGATCACCGCCGGATCGCGATAGATCTCGATGTTGCGCGTCGAGATCTTCACCTTGAGCGGGTTCGAGGCATTATAGCCGAGTTTTTCCATGATCTTCTTGGCCTCGGCGCGGTTGGCCTCGACGTTGGTATAGCCGGTCATCTTGGCCAGTTCCTCCGGCGGCATTCCCCAGAGGCCTTCCGGCAGGGGCAGCATGGTGCCGCCGATGTCGGCCTTGCCTTCGCTCAGGATGTCAATGAAGGCCTTGCGGTCGATCGCGAGCGCGAGCGCCCGCCGCAACTCGGCGTTATCGAAGGGCGGCGCCTCGCGATTAACCATGAGGTTGCGGTGCACGTACTGCGGCTGCAGATCGCAGATCGCGTTCGGTGCCTGCTTCTGCATGTCCTTCAGCAGCGGCACCGTAATATCCTTCGAGAAGGTCATGTCGAACTCGCCCGCCGCAAACGCGAGCAGGCGCGTCGAGCGGCTCGGGATGATGCGCATCTCGACCGCGTCGACGTAGGGCTTACCCTTCTTGAAGTAGTCCGGATTGCGCACGATGCGCATGTACTCGTTCGCCTTGAACTCGGCGAACTTGAAAGGACCTGTGCCGATCGGCTTCGTCCGCATGTCGCGGGTCGAGACGTGGCAGGGATAGACGGGCGAGTAGCCCGACGCGAGCATCGCCAGCAATGCAGGCTGCGGCCGTCCGAGCACGAAGGTCGCCTCGTGATCGCCTTTGACCTCAACCTCTTTCAAGTTCTGATACCAGATGGCGCGCGGGTTCTTGCGAAACGCGTCCTTGTCCTTGCCCGTGAGCTTGTCCCACGTGCATTTGACGTCCTTCGCCGTGAACGGCTGGCCGTCATGCCACTTGACGCCCTGGCGCAGCTTGAAGGTGAGCCGCGTCTTCGTGGCATCCCACGACCAGCTCTCGGCCAAATCCGGGATGATGGTTTCCGGCGAATTCACGTCCTTGGTCTGATCGTAGATGACCAGATTGTTGAACACGCCCATGAAGGGCATCACGGTCGAGACCGTCGCCTCCTCGTGGATCGATGCCGACGGAGGATTGTCGCGATGATAGATGCGCAGGGTCCCGCCCTGCTTCTGCGCCGAGGCGAATTGAGAAAACGCCACCACACTGCACGCAGCGACCAGCGCTGTGGCAGCATATCGCCGAACCGTCATCATGTCCTCCCTTCGGGCGCGCCGGTCTAGAGCGGCGCCGCTTGTCAACGACCTTGGGGGCGAAGCTATTCGCTCAACGCCCGACATTCAACCGTCGACGCGCACGGAGATGAATTTCCGGAGATTCCGCGCAGTGCGGCCGCCGGCACCGCGGGCCTATGCGGTCTCCGCCCGCTTGATCTTTGCCTTGGCGTCGGCCGCCGGTTTCAGGTCTTGTGGCGCGAAGCTCAGGTGCCGCCGCGCAGAAGGGCGCCGCCGTCGACCGGAAGTGCGACGCCGGTGATGAAGTTGGCTTCGTCCGAGGCCAGGAACAGACAGGCGTTGGCAACGTCCCAGGCCGTGCCCATCTTGCGCCGCAGCGGAACCCTGGCGTCACGCTGGGCGGCGACCTCGGCCCGCGGGACGCCCCATTCGCGGGCGCGTGTGTCGACGGCCATCGGTGTGTCCATGAGTCCCGGCAGAATGATGTTCGCCCGGATCCCGAATTCGGCGTTCTGTTTTGCGATCTGCTCCGTGAACGCGATCATGCCGGCCTTGGTCGTCTTGTAGGCGACGGTCGGATAGTCGGTCGCAAGCGCCGCCACCGAGGAGATGGACAGGATCACGCCGGAACGCTGCTGGCGCATCACGGGCAGGGCGTGCTTCACCGCCATGATGAAGCCGCGGAGGTTGATGGCGTTGACGGTGTCGAAGGCCGCCTCCGTGATCTCGAGCGGGTTCTTGTCACCGCCGGCAAGGGAAACGCCGACGTTGTAGTGCAGAACGTCGAGCCGCCCCCAGCTCGAGACGGCGGCATCGACGGCAGCCTTCATATCGGCCTCCCGCGTGACGTCGCCCCGGATCGCGCGCGCCGTTCCGTTGGCCTTGCCGATCATCGCGGCGGTCTCCTCGGCCGAGGCGACGTCCCGGTCGACGCACAGCACCTTGGCTCCCTCCCGCCCGAATACCAGGGCGGTCGCCCGGCCGTTGCCCATGCCTTCGCCCGGCCCCTGGCCGGCGCCGACAACAATCGCGACCTTGTCCTTGAGCCGCATGGCCATGCCTCCGACTGACTGCGCCGTCCGACGCGGGCGATAATAGGCACGGGCAGACGCCGGCGGCAACGACGTCCGCAGCGGCCCTCATCGGCCGCGAGCGAGGCCGAGCCCGACGGGACGGCGGCACCGGCACGCGAGGGCGGCGTCTTAGCGCGCGACGAGGCCACCATCTATGACGAGTTCCGTTCCCGTCACGAACGAGGAGGCGGGCGAGAGCAGCCACACCACAGCGGCCGCGATCTCGTCCGGGCGCGCCATGCGTCCGAGCGGCACTTCGGCCGCCATTCTGGCGCGGGCACGTTCGGGGTCCCGGGCCGAGGCGGCCATGGCGTCCACCATGTCGCCCTCGACGAAGGCCGGATGAAGAGAGTTGCAGCGCACCTGCGGCGATCTGCGCGCGCCGGAAAGCGCGACGGATTTGGTCAGCAGCCGGACAGCCCCTTTCGAGGCATTGTAGGCGGCCAGATTGGCGCCGCCGACGATGCCCGAGACGGAGGACACGTTGACGATCGAAGGCTCCCGGCCGCGCGCCAGCAGATTCATGCCGTGCTTGCAGCCGAGAAACACGCCGTCGACGTTGACCGCCATGACCCGACGCCAATCCGCAAGGCTCGTCGCCTCGACGTCACCAACGTGAATGACGCCAGCGTTGTTGACGAGCCCGTCGAGGCGTCCGTGGCGATCGGCGACCGCAGACATCGCCGCGGTCCAATCCTGTTCCTGCGTCACGTCGAGCGCCACTTCGATCCCGGCCGTGCCTGGTCGATCCGTGCGAACGGCGATGCCGCCTTGTTCCTCGATGGCGGCCGTAATGGCCCGTCCGATGGTTCCCGCGGCGCCCGTCACGAGAACGATCCGGCCGTCCAGACCTCCCGGCCGAGCCGCTACGTGATGA
>CAYWBX010000135.1:0-3643 GCA_964456015.1 uncultured Hyphomicrobiaceae bacterium
GTCTGGACAATGGCCTCCAGGACGGGGAGCATGGGCTGCAGGCTCGAGAGCTTCTTCTCGTGGATCAAAAGATACGGATCCTCGAGCTCGACAGTCATCTTTTCGGCATTGGTGACGAAGTAGGGCGAGATGTAGCCGCGGTCGAACTGCATTCCCTCGACCACGTCAAGCTCGGTCTCGAGGCTCTTGGCTTCCTCGACCGTAATCACCCCTTCCTTGCCGACCTTCTCCATGGCCGTGGCGATCATCTTGCCGATTTCGGCGTCGCCATTGGCGGAGATCGTGCCGATCTGCGCGATTTCGCCGTTATTGGCGACAGCGCGCGAATGTTTCTTCAAGTCCTCCACGACAGCGCTTACCGCCAGATCGATGCCGCGCTTCAGATCCATGGGATTGGCGCCGGCGGCCACCGACCGGGCCCCCTCACGGACGATCGCTTGCGCCAGAACCGTCGCCGTCGTCGTTCCATCGCCTGCGACGTCATTGGTCTTCGAGGCGACTTCACGCACCATTTGCGCGCCGAGGTTTTCGAACTTGTCCTCAAGCTCAATTTCCTTGGCGACGGTCACGCCATCTTTTGTCGTACGCGGCGCGCCGAAGGACTTTTCGATCACGACATTCCGGCCTTTGGGTCCGAGCGTGACCTTCACTGCATCGGCCAGAATATCGACGCCGCGCAGCAAGCGTTCGCGTGCGTCATGAGAAAACTTCACTTCTTTGGCAGACATGCGTTTTCGTCTCCTGGGTGTCTTAAGGAAGGAGCGGAAGGATCGCGACCGTGCTCACCACTGCTGCAGCACTACGGCGGCCACGAGGGCAAACGCCAAAACGGCGCAAACCCAGCTCACAATCAGCTCCGCTTGCATGGCCCCGCCTTCAGGCTGCGGCCTTCATGGGACGGGCGGCGTCGAGAACGCCCATGATGTCGCTCTCTTTCATGATCAACAGTTCCTCGCCGTCGATCTTCACCTCGGTCCCCGACCATTTGCCGAACAACACCCGGTCGCCCACCTTGACATCGAGGGGAACGATGCGTCCCTGCTCGTCGCGGGCCCCGGGACCAACCGCAATCACCTCGCCTTGCTGAGGTTTCTCCTGGGCCGTGTCGGGAATGATGATGCCGCCTTGCGTTTTCTGCTCGGCATCGATGCGGCGCACCACGACGCGGTCATGCAGAGGGCGAAACTTCATAGGTCTGACCTCCTTTGCGAGCCCTAACCAGCGATGTGTGAAAGAGGCGCGGCCCCCGCCGGGCGACCACCCTCGGCCGCCTATTTGGTTCGAGCGTTGGCACTTTCAAGGGGTGAGTGCCAGCAAAAAATTGAACGATGGATTTTTTAGCTTGTCGATTAACTGGCTGAAATAAGAGAGAATTTTTTTTGATTGGCGCTGGTCTGCAAAGTTGGACCGGACGGGGTGGTCTTCAAAAGCAAGAGACACAAATCGTTCGGCGGCGCAGCAAGTGCGCCGCCGAGGTTTTACGCTCACCGATGCGGCGGAATGCCGTTCAGTCGCGCTCCAGGCACATGGCGATTCCCATGCCGCCGCCGATGCAAAGCGTCGCCAAGCCCTTCTTTGCGTCGCGGCGCTGCATCTCGTAGAGCAGCGTGGTGAGCACGCGCGCTCCGGACGCGCCGATCGGATGACCAATGGCGATGGCGCCGCCGTTGACGTTGACTTTCGCGGGATCGAGGCCCAATCCCTTGTTCACGGCGCACGCTTGCGCGGCGAAAGCCTCGTTTGCCTCCACCAGATCGAGGTCAGCAACCGACCATCCCGCTTTCTCAAGCGCCATCTTCGATGCCGGAATTGGGCCGGTGCCCATGATCGCCGGATCAACGCCCGCATTGGCCCAGGACACAATTCTTGCGAGCGGCCTGATTCCCCGCCGCTTGGCCTCAGCAGCGGTCATCACGACGACAGCCGCGGCCCCGTCATTGATGCCCGAGGCATTGCCGGCCGTGACCGAGCCGGCTTTCGGATCGAAGGCCGGTTTCAATTTCGCCACGCTCTCCAGCGTGACGCCTTCCTTGATGTATTCGTCCTCCGCGACCACCACCTCGCCCTTACGCGTCTTGACGGTCACGGGCGCAATCTCATCCTTAAACTTTCCAGACTTCTTGGCGGCCTCTGCCTTGTTCTGAGAGGCGAGCGCGAACCTGTCCTGCTCCTCGCGGGTGATCTGCCAGCGCTGCGCCACGTTCTCGGCGGTGTTGCCCATGTGATAGCCGTTGAAGGCGTCCCACAGCCCATCCTTGATCATGGTGTCGATCATCTTGACGTCGCCCATCTTCGTGCCTTCCCGAAGGTGCACGACGTGCGGCGCCTGGCTCATGCTCTCCTGTCCGCCGGCGACGACGATCTTGGCGCCATCGCGAACCTGCTGTGCCGCGAGCGCGACCGCGCGCAATCCCGAACCGCAAAGCTGATTCATTCCCCAGGCGGGGGCCTCGACAGGTATCCCGGCGCCGATGGAGGCCTGACGCGCCGGGTTCTGTCCTGCCCCGGCTGCCAGAATCTGGCCCATGATTACTTCGTTAACGTCTCCCGGTTTGACGCCGGCCCTTTCGAGTGCGGCCTTGATTGCCACCATCCCGAGTTCGTGAGCAGGCAGGCTCGACAGCGACCCATTAAACGAGCCAACCGGAGTGCGTGCGGCGCTTGCGATGACGATCGTGTCTGCATCAGAACTCATGGCGTTCTCCAGCGAGAGTCTCCGAGCGCGAGATGCGCGCGGGAGAGGAATGAGCAGCGGTGCGCGGACCTCCTGGCAAAGGCCGGGTGGCCGCTTCTAAGGGGTGCATGCTGCGGGGTTGCGTGCGTTTGATGGTCAAGTTGCATGTTTCCCACACCCCCACCTTGTGGTACACTTTCGCAGCTGCAGCATCAAGCGATGGCGTCGCCCATGCAAGAAAAGGCTGAGAAACCGGTCGATAAGAAGGAGCCGGTCGTCATCAAGAAGTACGCCAACAGGCGGCTCTACAATACTGAAACGAGCACGTACGTGACGCTGGAGGATCTCGCCGCCATGGTGCGCTCCGAGCGCGACTTCGTCGTGTTCGACGCCAAGACGGGGGACGATCTCACGCATTCGGTGCTCACCCAGATCATCGTCGAGCAGGAAAGCCGCTCGGGCGGGCAGACCCTGCTGCCGGTTCCCTTTCTGAGGCAGCTCATCCGCTTTTATGGCGATGCCATGGAGCGCATGGTGCCAAGCTACCTGCAGGTCAGTCTCGACACGCTGACCCGCGAGCAGGAGCGGTTCCGCAAGCAGTTCGCGAGCGCGTTCACGCCGCAAGGTGCGTTCGAGGCCTATCAGGAGCACGCTCGGAAAAATCTTGCGATGTTCGAGCAGGCGATGAGCATGTTTTCGCCCTTCGGTCCGAAGGGCGGCCAGAAGAAGGCCGACGACGAGCCGGCTGCGGCATCAAAGCCTGCGGAGGCAAAGGCCGGGACGCCTGATCCTGAGGTCAAGCCGCCATCGGCAGAGAGTGAGCTTGCCGAGCTCAAGGCGCAGCTTGCGGCCATGCAGCAAAAAATCGAGCGACTGGCGAAGGGCTGACGGCCGGCGCGGATACCCGCCGGACGATGTGTGCCTCCGGGCGCGTCGCACAATCCCGATCAATCAAGCGACTGATGTGGT
>CAYWBX010000135.1:3653-3876 GCA_964456015.1 uncultured Hyphomicrobiaceae bacterium
CGGCCGACCGGTGCTGCGGGGGGCCAAAGCCTCCGCCTCCGGGCGTGCGCAACGTGACGATCTGCCCTTTGGTCAAGACCACGTTGCGGCGATGATCGATACTCTCGCCGTCGATCGTCAGCTCCCCCGGCGCGCCGTGACCGCCGCCGCTGGCGCCGGGCGCGGGGAAGCGGCACCGCTCGGCCATGAAAATCATGCCGATGGGCGTATCCGACGTCACCTC
>CAYWBX010000135.1:3886-7498 GCA_964456015.1 uncultured Hyphomicrobiaceae bacterium
TACCAGCCCTTCCTGCCCGAGGCCGCCGCGAAAGCGTCCGGCGCCGCCGCTGTCGGGACGGAGTTCCTTTTTTCGGATCAGCATGGGCGCGTTTCGCTCGATGAGCTCAACGGGCACATTCGAGACGTTCGACGGCCAAGCCATGGCGTTCTGACCGTCGCCGCTGCCCGTCGCGCCCATGCCGCCGTTGAAGAAAAGTACATTGGCGTAGGTCTGACCCGTTGATCGCACGCCGGTCTGTATCAGGCTCCAGAGCGGCGAGCCCGAGGCGGCGATCACCGCGTCGCCGAGAACGGACTGCAACGCGCCGAAGATGGCGATCGGGACGTAGTGCCCTGTCGCCATGCGACCGCCGACGGCCGCCGGAAACCGTGGATTGAGAATGCTGCCCTCGGGGGCGGTCACGCTGATGCAGCGGAAAATGCCTTCGTTATTCGGGAGGTCCGGCAGCAATGCGCATTTGAGCGCGTAGGCCGTCATGGCATAGGTGTAAGTGATCGGACAGTTGATGCCCCGGTCGACCTGAGCGCTGGTGCCGGCGTAATCGACAGCGATGCGGTCTCCCGAGACTTCAACCACGACGTTGTAGCGGAATGGCGCATCGAGGCCGTCGGTGAAGAACTCGAACGGGTAACGGCCGGAAGGAAGTTTCGCGATTGCTGCCCGCATTGCGCGCTCGGAGCGCGTGAGTATTTCCTCCGTGAAGCCGTCGAGATCGGCGAGATCGTACTCTTGCATGAGGTCGCCCAAGCGGCGCTCCAGCAGGTCCAGGCCGGTGAGCTGAGCCCAGAGATCGCCTTCCGTCTGATCGGGTGTTCGGACCTGGGCGCGAAGCAGACGGATGAAGGTCTCATCGACACGACCGGCCGTCATCAGCTTCATCACCGGAATATGGAATCCCTCCTCGAACATCTCTCGCGCTTCCGCGGAGCGGACGCGCCCTCCGATGTCGGGGGCGTGCGCCGTCGAAGCTGCGAAAGCGACCAAGCGGCCATGACGGAAAATTGGTCTGGCGACCGTGATGTCGTTCAGGTGACCCGTTGCGATCCACGGGGTGTTGGTGACGAGGACGTCACCCGGCGCCATGTTCTCAAGCCCGATCTGGCGGATGAACTCCTTGACCGTCACGGGAAGGGTGCCAATGAACGAGGGGATGCTTTCCGTGTTCTGGACGAGGCTCTGTCCGCGGTTGTCGGTGACGACGAGCGCGAAGTCGTTCGACTCGTTGACGAGCGTCGAGAAGGACGTGCGGCGCAGTGCCTTCGCTGCCTCATCGGCCGCCGAGATCATCCGGCGCCAGAGAATCTCGAGGGTCACGGAATCGAAGCGCTGATTGGACCTGACTGTCACGCTGGGCCTCGCTCACGGGAAGGTCACGATCGCGTTGCCGCTGGCGGCGATCCGGCAGCGGCAGCCGGGTGCTACGACCAGCGCGGAAGACCGCTCTTCGATGACGGCCGGACCGTCAATCTGGTGACCGGAAAGGAGGGCTTCGCGATCGTACACGGGAACCGGGCGGCGTTCCCGCCACTCGGGAAAATAGACCGGCCTGTGACCCTTCAGCGGGTCAAGGCCCGACGGCGTCGGGACGCCAAGCGCGAGGCGGCTGCCCGGCGGATCGGCCGCGGCGGTAACGCGGACGTTGATGATCTCAACTGCGGTTTGCGGCGGTGTTCGCGTGAATGCTGCGACGTAGCCAGCGTCGAATGCAGATGCAAATTCGCTCCTCGAAGTCGGTGTGTAGGGGCCTGCGGGCAGGTCCACGACGAGTTCTGAAGCCTGGCCGACGTAGCGAAAATCCGCCCTGCGCGTGATTTTCGCGGTCGCCGGGTCGAGGCCGGTTTCAGAAAGCACTTTTCGGGCCTCGCTTTCCAGGCGCGTGAAAGTCGCCTCAAGCGCCCTCCAATCGAGCTGATCGAGGCCGCTGGCGATGGTCGCAACACGGTCAATTCGCGCCGGGGCTACCAGCAGTCCGAAAGCGGAAGCCACCCCCGCGGCGCGCGGCGCGATGAGCGCGCGCAGCCCAAGCTTGCGGGCTACGTGGCAGGCGTGAACGGGACCCGCGCCGCCCGTGGAGAGCAGAGCATAGCCGCGGGGATCCTTGCCGTGCTCCGCGATATGGACGCGGGCGGCGTTGGCCATGTTCTCGTTGACAAGATCATGGATGCCCCATGCGAGTTCGATGAGGGAAAGCCCTGCATCGCGCGCCAACGGTGCAAAGGCTTCATGGACGGCGCCCATATCGATCCGAATGGTCCCTCCGGCGAAAAAGTCCGGATTGAGATAGCCAAGAAGAAGATCGGCGTCGGTAACGGTGGGCCGCTTGCCGCCGAGCCCGTAGCCCGCGGGACCGGGCTCGGACCCCGCACTCTCGGGGCCGACCTTCAGGAGACCGACCGCGTCCAGATGCGCAATGGAGCCGCCCCCGGCGCCGATCTCGATCAGCTCGATGGTCGAGATTCGGATGGGCAGGCCGCTCCCCTCGACAAACCGCTTCTGGCGAGCAGCCTCAAACGCATGGGTGATCTTGGGCTTGCCGTCATCGACAACCGAGAGCTTGGCTGTGGTGCCCCCCATGTCGAACGCCAGGACGTGCGCGCCACCGTCCGCGGCGCCAAGGGTTGCCGCGGCAAGGGCGCCGGCGGCCGGGCCTGACTCCAAGAGCTGAACCGGCGAACGCTTCGCCTCTCCGACCCCGGCAAGTCCGCCATTCGAGAGCATCAAGAGCAGTGGCGCGGGGATGCCGCGCTTTGCAAGTTCTTCGACCAAGGTCGTGAGGTACCGCTCTGCCAGCGGTTTGATGTAGGCGTTGGCGACGGTCGTCGAGGTTCGCTCGAATTCGCGAATTTCCGGCGCGACGTCGACGGACGTGCTGATGTGAAGGTTCGGAAAACGACGCTCAAGGATGGCGGCTGCCTGCCGCTCATGCTCCGGATTGGCATACGAGTGGAGAAAAACGATGGCGAGCGAGGTTACGCCTTCGGTGAGCAGCCTCTCGGCGGCTGCGACCAGTGAAGCCTGGTCAAGAGGCGTGTGAATCGAGCCATCCGCGCGAATCCGCTCGGCGACACCGAGCCGCAGACGACGCGGCACCAGAGGTTCCGGCTTCCTGATGGCGATGTCGTAGAGCTCGAATTTGCGCTCGCGGCCAATCTCGAGGATGTCGCGGAAGCCGGCCGTGGTGATGAGCCCGGTGACGGCGCCCTTGCGCTCGATGAGGGCATTCGTGAACAGGGTGGTCGCATGCACGACACGCGTGATGTGTGCAGGCGGTACGGCATTCTCGCGAATGACGCGGTCGATGGCGGCCATCACCCCACGGGAAGGATCGGCGTGGGTGGTCAGCTCTTTGTGGCTCGCTCGGCGGCCTGTCGACGAGTCGTAGACGACAATGTCGGTAAATGTGCCACCGATATCTATTCCCAGTGCGAACTGTTGCACTCCCTCCCCCTGCAGATCGAGGTCCCGCTGCGCGAGGCTCGAAAATGGAGTGGAGGAAGTCAAGCTATACGCGAGCGCGGCGTCAGCCGTGGCGCCGGCGGGCCGTCACCTCGATTTCAATCTTCATGCGCTCGTCGACGAGTCCGGCCTGAATCATGGTGGCGGCAGGCC
>CAYWBX010000136.1:0-7481 GCA_964456015.1 uncultured Hyphomicrobiaceae bacterium
GTGTCGCCAAAGCCAGTTCCCGTGCCACGCACCCGGGCGGCGACGCGGCTGAGACCGGACGCGAGGTTGATCGTGCCGATGGTTTCCGCGACGTTGTTCGGGGCGTCGTCACCGCCGATCAGGAAGTTGCCGAACCAACTGTTACCGTACGACTCGAACCCCTGCGGGTAGCCCAGGCCGCCGTTGAGGTTGAGGGTGACGGTGTTGGCCAGGCGGTTGTTATTGACCTCGTAGTTGCCCAGCTCGAGCCGACCGCCCGCGGCGACGTTGATGGTCGTGACGTTCGGCAGCGCGCCGGATGCCTCGGCCAGCCGCACCTGGCCTTGGTTGATGTTCAACGTCCCCGACAACGTGTTCGCCCCCTCCATAACGATCAACCCCCGGCCCGCCGTGGTCAGCCCGGCACTGCCCGAGATAACACCCTGCATTCTCAGGCGGCTGTTATTGCTTCCCGAATACTCCGACACGATGGTCGGCGCCGTGCCTGCCAGCGCGAGATTGAGCGTGCTTTGGAATGCAGGGATCGGCCCGGCCCCACCCACGTTGATCCACGGCACGAACCGTGTTGTGCCGTTCAGCGTCAGCGTCCGCGTCCCGCCGGTGCCCTGGAACGTCAACCCCGGCAGGTTCACTGTTCCGTAGGGCGCAAGGGTCAGATTGGTTAGACTCCGGTCAGCGCTGAACTGGATGGCCTGGCCAGCGGTGAGGTTGTTCTCGAACTGGTCGTCAATGACACCGCCGCTCCAGTTACCGGTGTCGGTGTACTGGTAGGTGCCGCCGGCCGTCTGGTTCCAGCCCGCCCGGACGGTGGGCAGCAGCAGCAACGACAGCAACGCGGCGACGGCAGCCGGTCGAACCGAGCAGTGACCGGCGAGTGCGAAGCGGGTAGCATGGATATTCATGGGCGATCTCCTTTGCGACGACGGTTGATCATTCAAATACCAATTGGTCTATTGTCTGAATACCAGAAACGAGGAGCGGTTGTCAAACTGATTTTCGTGGTTTCCCATGCGTTTGTGGCGCGTAACCGACGGGGTGGCGGT
This sequence comes from uncultured Hyphomicrobiaceae bacterium, assembly GCA_964456015.1. Taxonomy (GTDB): domain Bacteria; phylum Pseudomonadota; class Alphaproteobacteria; order Rhizobiales; family Hyphomicrobiaceae. Next base: position 1,044 of record CAYWBX010000136.1, read on the forward strand.
AAGAGGACATGGGGCGGAGGACGCCGCCCGACCCCGCCGTCGTTTGGAATCAGATCCCGCCGAGCCGGGATCGCTTCGGGCTGCCGTGGTTGGACCATCCGCAAGCTTGCGCCACGGTGCTTTCCCCGGATAAGTTGGCCGCCATGCCGCGTCCGAAACCTCACACCCGCCGATCCTTACCGGGGATCACCCGCGCGTTCGAACGGTTGCAGGCGTTACTGGAAAGCGGCGCGTTCCCGCCCGGCAGCCGCCTGCCCGCCGAGCGCGACCTCTGCCAGCAATGCCACGTCAGTCGCATGACGCTGCGCCGCGCTCTCGCCCGGTTGCGCGCTGCGGGCCGGATTGAATCGCGCGTCGGCTCGGGCACGTTCGTGACCCAGCCCAACCCTGCCACCCACCGGCCGGCCGTGGCGTTGATGTACACCACGGCCGACGCGGTCCCGCCCGGCCTGCTGGGCCGCGCGCGCCAGCGCGGGTGCGAGCTGGCCCTGTATGCACAGGGCGATGCGCAGTGGGACCCGGCCGCGGAGCGGCAGTTCTTGCGTCAAGCGCGCGATCAGCGGCAGCGGGGTTTGCTCGCGTTTTGCACGCCCAAGCCGCCGCACAACGACGCGTTGCTGCGCGACCTCGAACGGTGCGGCGTTCGCGTACTGCACATCGAGCATTACCGGATCGAGCCGCCCGAGCAACCGTATCTTTTGCCGGATTTCCGCCGGGCGGGGCACATGGCGGCTGTGGCGTTGCTGATCGCCGGCTACCGTTACCTCTACATCGTCGGCTATCCCGGCGCACCCTCTCCTTTCGAACAGTTGCTGGAACTGGGCTTTGCCGACGCTTTGCGGGAACATCGTCCCGACCTCGATCCCGCAAGCTGCCAGCGGGAATTTCCCCAGTTTGAGGATGGCGTGGATACCGACGCGACCTATCAGGCCAAGCTGGTGCGGCTGATGCGCGAGTTGCCGGCCGCCAGCGGTTTGGTGGTGCATGTCGCCGACCACGCTGACCGGTTACTGGCGGCGGCCCGACAGGCCGGCATCGCCGTGCCGGAGCGATGCGGGTTGATCGGGATTGATGTCGCCGGGCCGGGAAAACCCGCGCGGGCTGGCACGGTGGACAGCCTGGTCTTCGACCGCCCGGCGCTGCTCCAGCGCGCCCTGGACTGCGTCCTGGCCAACGACTGGCACCCCCCTCGTGAACTGGTCATGCCCGTTCATGTCCGCCGCAACACCATCCGCGCCAGGCATTGACCGTCTGCCGAACTCGCCCATGTTGACGGAGCTGACATGATCAAACTGGCTGCTTCAACCATTTGCCGGCGCGCGCGATGCCATTCGCGCGGCGCGGGCCGCGGGCGCGCGGGGGCCGGTCACCGTGCTGATTCGCGGCGGCTGGTATTTTCTCGACGAACCGCTGGTCCTCGAACCGCGCGATTCGGGTACACCGGATGCGCCGGTGGTTTATCGCGCGGCGCCGGGCGAACAGCCGATTTTTTCCGGCGGCGTCCGGTTGAGCGGGTTTCGGGAGACGACCATCCATGGTCAACCGGGCTGGGTCGCGGGCGTGCCGGCCGGGTTGGAGTTCACGCAGTTGTTTGTGAACGGTCAGCGGATGCGGCGGACGAGGTTGCCGCGGACGGGCTATTACCGCATTGCCGAGTCCGTCGCCGAGCCGAGCAAGCTGGAGCTGGACTGGGAGAGCCGGGTCCGGCAGTTTCGCTGTCGGCCCGGCGAGTTCGATGCCGGTTGGCCCTCGGCTTCACCGGCTTCGGCGGCTTCGATGGCGGTGTTGGTGGCGAACTCACAGGTGCCGGAAAACCGAGCCAAACGCGCCATCCGATGTTTGCGGTTGAACTCGCTCAAGGCCTCCACCACCGCCGCGCGTTTCGACTTCGCCTTCATCAATCGCATGGCTTCCCGCAACTCGTTTTCGGGAATATCTATCGTCGTTTTCATACAGCTATAATCACCCAATTCAGAAATAAATATAATCAACAGAATCTTATCCAGCCGCTATCTGGTGTTGGCCGAACGGCATCGCTATCCGAATCTGGCCTCGCGCGTGTTGGGGTTGTGTCTGCGCCGCCTGAGTCCGACTGGCAGGCGCGTTGGGGGCATCCGGTGTGGGTGGTCGAAAGTTTCGGCGACGATTCGCAGGTTCGCGGCACGTCTTATCGCGCCTGCGCGTTTGAGGCGGTGGGTCCGACGCAAGGATTTGGCCGCGCGAGTCGGTACTTTTATCTGCCGCACGGCCAGCCGAAACAACTCTATTTGCGGGAACTACAGCCCGGGGGCGCGAGCGCGAACCAGCGCGTGACCGGCGCGGTGACGTTGAACCGGATGCGGCGCGCGGCGCGGGCGACGCGGCGGCCGCGAAGAACGTCGCGCACCGCCGCCTCGCCTGGCAAGGTAATCGTGCGTGGGCCGGGTTTGACAGCGTGGACAGCGACCATGGATGTATCGGCATAGACCACGTCATCTTCGTCGTCGTACACGTGCGTGCCGCTGAACCGGGCGAGGTTGCGCAACAACCAGGCCGGCAACGGCACGGCGGTGGTGAAAACCACGGCGTAATCACCGGGGCCGCGCGGGCCGGGCACGCCGTTGCCGGCGGCGCCGCGCCCAAACTCTTTCACCACCAGCCCGGGCCGGCGTTTTCCGTTGTCGAGCGCAACCGTGCCCAGCCGCACAAACGGCCGGTCATCCTGCGCCCGCGCCAGGCGCGGTTGCCGGCCTCCCTGACACTCGGGCGCGCGGCGGTCGAACGGCACCAGCACCGGCCCGTAGCGGTGGGTGTCGCCCATGACCGCATGCGCGTCCGCGCCGGCGGTCAGCGGATGCGTCCAGTTGTCGAAAGTGACGAAGCGCGGATACTCGTAGTCGTACAATTCAAAATCCAGGCCGAGCAGCCCGGCGGCGAATTCGGGGCTGACGGTGCGCCCGTCGGTGATGCCGCTGCCGGGACCGAACACGATCACATTGCCGTCGCGAAACAGATGCTCGCGCAATCGTCGCCGGTTGCGCGCATCGGCCCGGTAACAGTGCGGCAGCAGAAACAGCCGGTGACAGCGCGGAAAATTCTCCCGCTCGATGTCGTCCCAGAGAAAGGTCCGGGTCGGCACGCCGCAATGGTTCAGGCCGTGGATGCGCTGGCGGATGACGGCCAGGTCGTTGTACTCGCAGGAGAAATCAGTGTCGGCGGCCGCGCGTTCGTCCACGAGCATCACGACGCTGGGGACATCGGCGCGGGGAATGTTCAGGAATTCCGCCTCGACGCCGCGACGGCGGGCGAGGATGTGCTGGATGGTTTCGTTCTGGAAATAGCCGACGCAGACATCCATCGGGTAGGTTTGCTGGCCTTTCGACAGCGCCGCGGCGAGATTGCGCCAGAGGGTGGCTTCTTCCTCGCCCGGCTCGATCGAGCCGAACAGGCCGCGTTCGTTGTTGGCGTAGGAACGGGCATCCTCCTCGATCATCATGATTTTGCCGTGGAGTTGGACGGAATCGCCGATGCCTTCCGGGTCGTAGCCGAACCCGATCCAGCGACAGCGGTAATCGTGGGGTGTGGCGACGATGGAAATCTCCGGCCAGTCGAGCATCTCGGCGATGCCGGTCGAGCCGGTGGCCAGCAGGTTGTCGCCATAATGTTGCTTCCATTTGTCCCCGCCGAAAATCGGGTGGCACATCCAGCCGATCATGTTCGCCTTGAAAGCGTCAATGCCGCACAACCGCTGCGGGCCGGCTGCCTCGCGAAACGCGCCGACCATCACCCGCAACGAGCGGCGAAACAGTTGGGCCTGCAACTCGAAATAATCGCGTTCGGGCTGTACCTGCCGGGCTTCGGGCCAGAACAACACCCCGCCCGCGGCGCGGCGGCGAAACTCGTCATCGCGCGGCACCTCGACGGTGTCGAAGGTCGCGGCGGGGTTGTTCCAAGCGGCCTGGAGCGCGGCGTCGGTCTGATATTTCTCGCGCAGGAACTGCCGGTAGGCCGCGCGCATCACGGGCGAGCAATCGAACAGAAACCCTTCCATGGCCAGCGGCGTGCCGCCTTCGCCGATCGGATAGATGACGTAGGCCACAATCCGGTCGGCCCACGGCCGGCGTTCGCAGTAGCGGGTGAACGCCGTGATGAACCGGCGCAGGTCGTCGTGGTAACGGGTCGAGGCCAGCGACCCGTGTTGGCGGCGCTGGCCGAGATAATCGGTCATGATCTCGTCGGGGAACTGTTGCGCCCACGATTCCGGCGGGCAATCGTGGAGCCGGATGAAAAACCGCGCGTCGGGCGCGGCGGCCAGAATGGTCTCCACCTGCCGGTCCACCGACCAGTAGCCATCCGGTTGGGCTTTCGGCGACCAGTATTTTTCGGTCATCGGCAAGGGCGTCTCGTGAATCTGGCCGGGCGCGGTCCAGAACGGTGTGGTGCCCCATTCGCCGTTGTACCCGCCGACCAGATGCAACCAGAAATACCGGCAACCGTGCCGGGCGAACAGCCGGATGTTGTCGGTGTACGGCTCGAACGCCGCGCCGCAGGTGCAATAGCTCGGCAACACCACCGGCTGATCATTCTCAAAAAACGCCGGTTTGCCGGCGTGCCAACGAACGGTGTACTGCGGACGGTGAAGAGTGGCGGAGGGCATGGCGTGGGGTGATGATCAGGGGCGCGGCAGTTCGATGCGGGTCGGTGTACCACCGGCGTGGGGCAAGATCCAGTCCTCGCCATCGCGGGTGAGCGGGGCGCGCGCCGACCACCGACCGGGCAGCCGCAGACGACGCGGGCCGGGCGCGCCGTGGGCGGTGATGACCGCGCGGTCGGCGGTCAGCACAATCTCGGTTGGCCCGCCGTGAATGGCGATGCCATCCAGTTCGGCGGCGGCATCGGTGACGGTGGTCAGGGTGGTCAACTCGTCGCCGCGCCGGTGGGCGTGCCAAGCCGGTGCGATCAGGATCAACTCGCCGTCGCGGTCAATGCGGATGATACCGTCCTTGCAGGAGATGGGTTGGTTCGGAGCAGCCGCGGTTTTGCGGCGGGGCAGAATGACCGTGGTAAACCCGGTGCGCCCGCGAACGCAGAGCCGGTGCTGGCGTTCCTCGAACGAGCGACCGTTGATCTGTTGGAACACGTGTCCACCGCCGGCCAGGCCTTCGTGCGCCCAGTTGCCGAGGTAGAACTCCTGCGGTTCGGTCACGACGAGCGCGACATCGAAATCCACCGCGGGCAGCGCCTGGGTCGGTTGGCCCCATGGATAGCCGGTAAACCGCAGGAGATTGACCCCGGCGGCGAGCGGTTTGACCGGGCCGACCGACGGGACTTGTTTCGGGCCGTCGGGCCGGTTGTTGGAACTGTACAGGCGCGGCTCGGGCGTGTAGGGGCCGGCCGGCGTCTGGACGGCGCCCTCGGCCATCAGGTTCCAGTGCAACACCCACGGCTCGGCCGGTTCGCCGGTGAAGCGATCCTCGACCACGATCACCGGCCGCGCGGGGTTGGCGTGGAGCAACCGCGCCGCGCGCCGCCAGCCGGGCTGGCGAAACGTGGACGCCACGACGCTGCTGGCCGAAAACCGCAACAGCTCCGCCGGCGCCGGGTCGCGCGCTTCCCAGAAACAATCGTTCAGTTGCGCCTGTTCCTTGTCCCACGGCCGGCCGAGTTGGGTTTCGGGGATGACGACGTTGTGATGGGTGGCGCCGTTGAGCAACGGGTCGTAGTTGGTGCCCATGTCCACCGCCAACGGCGCGCCGAGTGCGTAGATGACCACGTTGCCCATTTCCGGGTGGCGATGATCGCGATAGAAATCGCCGTTGACCATCCAGACGGCGGTTTCATTCGGGGTACCGCCGCCGCTGCGCAACACGCTGTAGTAACCGGGGAAATCCGCGCTCTGCAGCTCCAGCGACTCGGCGACGGGCAGCCGGTGGTTCACCTTGAGCAGGCCGCAACCAAAGAACGAATCGTAGCCTGCGCCCGTTTCCTGCCAGAGCCGCATCAGCCGCGCGGCGGTCTGCGGCTGCCACGGAGCAAGACAGGTGGCCAGTTGCGCGGCGTGACTGCCGCCGGGGCCGCCGCCAATCGAAGTGTCGCCGAGACAAATCAACTGCCGGTAACGCGCCCCGAACCGCGGGTCGGGTGGCGCGAACAGGTTCAGATAAAAATCGGCGTACCGGGTCAGGCGCGGTTCGTCGCGAAACGCATCCGCCTGCCCGAGCGTTTGGAGTCGTTGCCAGACGTTCAAGGGCGGCGCGAGCGCGGCGTGTTGATAGCCGGAGCCGCTGAACGACGCGCCGGCTTCGTTGAGAACGGTGCGCACCCACTGGTTGGCGCCACTGGCCAGGCCTTTGACGCGGTCGCGCATCATCGGGTGATTGGCCAGCAACAACGCGTAGAAATTGCGAAACCCGCCGAGCATCTGCGGCATGTTGGCGGTGCCCATGTTGAACCCCTGAT
>CAYWBX010000137.1:0-7457 GCA_964456015.1 uncultured Hyphomicrobiaceae bacterium
CGTCGCGCGCACGTCCTTGTCAGCAGCGAAACGACAGCCAATGCATGTACGACCACCAAGCCTCGTTCATCATCGACGCCTGCCAATACTGCAACTGGTCGCCCGAGATCCTGCGCCAGCTGCGGGAAGGAGGCGTCCATGCCGTCACCGTGACGGTCTGCTATCATGAAGACTTTCGCGAGACCGTCGAGAATCTGATCGACTGGAACCGTCGCTTCGAAAGCCACGCGGACCTCATCATGCCGATCCGGGACGCGGAGGACCTTGCCCGCGCGAAGGCGGCGGGGCGTACGGGCGTGCTGTTCGCCTCGCAGAATCCTTCGTGCATCGAGGACGACATCGGCCTTGTCGAGGTGCTGCGGCGGCTCGGCATCATGGTGATGCAGCTCACCTACAACAACCAGTCGCTGCTCGGGACCGGCTGCTACGAGGCCGAAGACACGGGCATCACGCGCATGGGGCGTGAAGTGATCCGGGAAATGAACCGGGTCGGGATGCTGATCGACATGTCGCATTCCGCCGAGCGCACGACGCGCGAGGCGATCGACCTCTCGGCGCGGCCGATCGCCATCACGCACGCCAATCCGAACTTTTGGCACCCATCGGTGCGTAACAAGTCGGACACCTTGCTGAAGGCCCTGGCAGAGCGCGGCGGGATGCTCGGCCTTTCGCTCTATCCTTACCATTTGAAAGGCGGGTCCGAGTGCACGCTGGAGAGTTTCGCCGACATGGCGGCGCGCCTTTCTGACATGATCGGCATCGACCATATCGGCATCGGCTCCGACCTTTGCCAGGGGCACGGCGACGAGATCATCACATGGATGCGGGTCGGGCGCTGGACCAAGGCCCCGCCGGCGACCGGCCTCGGCGCGCCGGTGCTGCCGCCGCAGCCCGCTTGGTTTCGAGACAACCGCGATTGGGAAAAGATCCGAGCGGGGCTCTTGGCGCGGGGCTTCAGCGAGACAGACGCGGCAAAGGTCCTGGGAGACAACTGGCGACGGTTCTTCGCCTCGGCCTTCTTGCCCGGCTGAGCCGTGCGGCACGGCGTCCTGGGACACGGCCGATCCGTCGAATGTAAACGAGAAGCGCGCGGAGGCTTTCCATGACTGAGGTCGTCACGCTCAAGATCGAGGAAATCGAGGCGCTGGCGCAGCGCGCGCTGATGCGGGCCGGCGCCAGTCGCGAGAACGCTGCGAGCCTTGCCCGCGCGATCGCAGCGGCCGAGGCCGAAGGCCTTGCCTCGCACGGCCTCGCCTATCTCGCCACCTACTGCGAGCATCTCGGCTGCGGCAAGGTGAAGGGCGATGCGACCCCGGCAGTCACGCAACCGGCACCGGCCGTGCTGGCCGTCGATGCCGGCTCCGGGTTCGCTCACCCGGCGATCGAGGCGGGATTCAAGCGTCTCGTACCGCTGGCGCGATCGCAGGGCATCGCCCATCTCGCGATCCGCAACTCCTACAATTGCGGTGTGCTCGGCTATCACACGGAGCGACTTGCCGCTGAGGGGCTCGTCGCCCTCGGCTTCACCAATGCTCCCGCCTCGATCGCGCCGATTGGCGCGCGGAAGCCCGTACTTGGCACCAACCCCTGGTCGCTCGCGGTCCCCGACGGCAACGGCAGCGCCCTGTTCGTCATCGACCAGAGCGCCAGCGTCGTCGCAAAGAGCGAGGTCATCAAAAGAAGCCGCGCCGGCGAGGCGATCCCGCTCGGATGGGCGCTCGGCCCCGACGGCCAGCCGACGACCGATCCCGCTGTCGGCCTCAAGGGTACGATGGTACCCTCCGGAGGCTACAAGGGGGTCGGCGCGGCGCTGCTGGTCGAAGTCATGGCAGCGTGCCTTTCCGGCGCGACGCTCGGGATCCACGCGAGCCCATTCTCGGGGCCGGCCGGCGGCCCGCCGAACACGGGCCAGGGCTTCATTGCCATAGATCCCGGCGCACCATCCGGAGGCGCGTTCGCACAGCGCATCTCGACGCTCGTTCAGGCGCTTGGTGCGGAAACCGGCGGTCGCCTGCCCGGCAGCCGGCGGTTTGCGACGAGACGGCGGAGCCTGGATGAGGGGGTCGATGTCGCCGCCGCCCTTCACGCAAAGACGATCGAGCTCGCAGGATAGACGCAACGCCATGCGCACGAGGATCCCATGAGCGCCACACCGGAAACCATCGGCTTCATGGCCATGAAAGGCGCCGGCTACTACTCGAAGGCGACGACCGGCGCGCGCGATGTCATCAATCTCGCCATCCCGATGATTCTCGCGGCCATCGATCGCATGTGCCTCGTCGATGACGGCACCGTCGTTCGCGTCGCCGACCTCGGCTGCGCCGACGGAGGAACGTCGATGGAGATGTGGCGCGAGGTTCTGGCCCAGGTGCGCCAGCGCGTGCCGTCGCGCCCGATTGAGATCGTCTATACCGATCTGCCGCGGAACGACTTCTCGCAAGTATTCAAGACGGTGCACAATCAGACCGACATCAAGAGCTACTGGGGCGAGGTCGCCGACGTTTTCCCGTTCGCATCGGGGACCAGCTTCCATCAGGCGATTTTTCCCAAAGGTACCGTCGATCTGTTCTTCTCGGCGACCGCTTCGCACTACATCTCCAAGGCTCCGTGCAACATCACGAACCATGTCCACATGGTCGGCGCCACGGGCGCCGAGCGTGCGAGCTGGGTTGAGCTTGGACGCATCGAATGGGCGCGGATGCTCGAGCGCCGCGCGCTCGAAATGAAGCGGGGCGGGAGGCTCGTGTTCCTCAACTTCGGCATCGACTCTGCGGGCCGTTATCTCGGCGCGACGGGCGGCGTCTCGATGTTCGACACCTTCAACGAGATCTGGCGGGAACTTGCCAACGAGGGGCGCATCACGTCGTCGGAATACCTTGCGACCAATTTCCCTCAGGTTTACCGGACGGCTGCCGAATTCACCGCACCACTGCGCGATCGGGAGAGCCCCGTGTACAGGGCGGGCCTCAGGCTCGAGCACGTCGAGGAGCGCCATCTCGTGTGCCCCTACGCAAGAGCCTTCGCCGAGCACAGGGACCCGGTGCGCTTCGCACGCGAGTATATCCCGACGCTGCGCTCCTGGAGCGAGCCCACGTTCGCGGGCGGGCTCGATGCTGGTCGTTCTCCCGCCGACCGCATGGCGATCCTCGATGAGTTCTACGGTCGCTACGAGCGCCGGGTCGCCGCCCGGCCGGAAGGGCACGGCATGGACTACATCCATGTTCATCTCGTGTGTGCGAAGGAGTAATGAGATGGATGACGCAGAGCCAATGACGGCAGTTGGCCTGCGCCCGCCCGATCAGGTCATGCGCCTTGCGAGACTCGGCGCGTTTCATCAGACGCGGCTCTCATTTCTGCGTGTTCTCCTTCGACGGATCGGCCGCGAGCGCTGGCAGTATGCGCGCCCGGTCTTCGATCTCGACGACCGTGGCGTCGGTCACGCCGTCTACACGGTGACGCGAGGGCCTCGCAGCTACTCGCTGGTGGCATTCGCGCATGATCTACCGCCGCAGATGCGTACCGATCGCGTCATCGCCGAGGCCTGGGATGCGACGTTTGCCTTGTTCGATGGGGTTCCGACCACGGCCGATGTCGCCCGGCTCGCGGCCAATGTGCCGCGGCAGGAGGCCGGCCGCTATCTCGCGAGCGAGCTTGTGCTCGCGCGGGCAAATCGCAGCGTGCGCCTCTTCGAAAGCGTGGTCGAGAGCCTGGCTCAAGGCCACCAGCCCGATGAGCGCCAAGTCGAGTCGACCGGCTATTTGATGCGAACGACGGCGGTTTACGGCAACGGCAAGTTCGGGCTCGCCGACCGCGACCGCATTGCAGCCCGCGAGGAGTTGGCTGGCCCGTTCCAGGCCGAGTTGCTGACGGTGTGGCTGATCCGGGCCTTCACGGTCGATCTGGTCGAGCATTTGGCGCGCGCCCGCGACTCCCATCGGGCGGTCCGTCTCCTGCCCCGCCTGCGTCGCCGACTTGGCATCGGCAATGCCACGGGACTCGGCATGGCGCCGTTCCTGGTGCGGCATCCGACGCTGATCCACAGCTGGATCGCGGCGCGGGAGACGGCATTGGCCCGGGTCCGATCGCTTGCTTCCGCAGCCCCGGAGACCCGCGCCCGGTTCCTGAGACTGCTGCCGAAGGCACGCAGAATGATCGCGGACTGGCGGACCGACGACCCGGTGCAGGCGCCGAGGCTGCCAATCCTCCTGGCTGAAATATCGTCCATGGAGCGGGCTGCACCCGAACTGCTTGCCTCGCGGCACAGGCCCTGGGACCGTCTCTACAAATGGGGCGAGGAGACGCTCTCGCTTGAGGGCCAAGAGCTGCTGGTATCGCTCATGCTCGAACCGCATGGCGCGCTGGTGGACGATCTGGCCGGCGGCATGGCCGTCGACGAGACGGTGGCGTTCCGCATCGACGGCGCGATGAGCGTCCGCCAGCTCAGGGACGACATCGAACAGCATTACGCTTTTGCTTTGAAACTCGATTTTTCGCGCGCCGAGGCCACGCGCCGATTCTGGTACGTATCGGAGGAGAAGCTCGAGCCGAGGCTCGGAGATCGCTTTGCGGAGCCTGGTGCCGATCTCGAACTGCCGCTTGCGATCGCGCGCGATGTCTCGGCGCTCCATCGGGCGCTCGGCGGCGCATCGCCTACCGACTCCGTGGCTGTGTTCCTGACCCGCCACCCCGAGCATCGGCACACCGTCCGTCGCGTCCAGATTGCCAGCCGGCATCCCTATGCCGAAATCCGGGACAATCTCATTGGCAGTGACCTGCGCGCCGTCGACGTGCTTCGCGCAAAGCTGTCGTTCTTCGGCTGCACGCGCTTCGATCCGCGCTCCGACAAGTGGCTGCGCATCACGCTCTTTCAGGACGCGCCCTTTCCGGACGAGATCGGGGCCGGCGACTGGGACGGCTGGATCTGGGGCGTTGCGGAGAGCGCACCGCAGGCTGCGCCGGGCGTCACAACATGAGGGTGTCGCACAACGAAGTCGAGGCGCTTGCTATGAAGGCGGCGCGTGGAGCCGGCTTCCCGTGGGGCGACTGCGAAGAGATCGCCGCGGCAGCGCGCTGGATGGCCGAGCAGGGCCTCGACGTTGCGCGGGGGCTATGCGCACTCCTCGCGGACCCCAACCGGCAGGAGCGAAGCAGCTGTCCGGTCGCAGCCGGCATTGCATGGTCCGACGGGGCGATTTCGGCGAGCCCCGTTGCGCGCTGGCAAAAGCTGCGCCATCCGGTCTGGCTCGTGGCGATGATCGGGGCTGCCTTGCGCCACAAGCCGCAGCACGCAGAGATCGCATGGCCCGGATGGCGGATCGTGATTCATGGAAGGGGCTGGCGGGCATCCTCGGATTTCGGCGCGCTCGTCGACGTCCGGACGGCAAGCGACATCGAAGTGACACTGAGGCCAGGGATCTTAGCCGGCGCTGGAGAGATGAGTTCCGCGTCGGGCGGGCTCGGCGTGTCGCCGGCCGATTGGAGCGCGCTCGAGCGCCTTGCCGCCCGCACCCATGTGCCCGAGAGCCTAGCGTCGCGCGAGACGGGAGCCGGTGCCGGCACCAACGACAATGACTGACGCCAGCCGGCGCCGACCCCGACTTGCGTTTGACGATCGACACCCGTGTCAGCCGGCCGGCCCAGCGGACGGGCCGGAGTGTCGACTTCCGCGATGGCCCTCACCCACCAGCGCCGCGAACAAAGGATCGCGCTGACCGCCGCACCTGCGCGCCCCCGTATGACAGGATGGAGCCGCGCAGGTGTGCGGACGCTTTGCAACCGACGGCGATTTGACTTCAGGCACCGCGATTGCACATCCTGCGAGAGGGGAAGTCCGCCGCCCTCCGCCACGGAAGGCGCACGTGGCGGGACGCGATCGAGGAGGTGAAGCCGATGCGAGCTCAGGGACCGGCAGGCGCGGTTGGCGCCATCGACCAAGCCCGCTTGCGGCGACCACGTTTCACAAAGCGACGCGTTTCATCTTGGCGGCTGCGAAGAAGAAGAGGCGTGCAGACCGGCGCACGCTAGGACCCGCTCAGCGCGCCTCCCCCCACGTGCGCACTAACCGAACCTGAAGCGCATGACCATCCAATTTCCGCATCTGTTCCAACCGATCCGGATCGGCCGCAGCGAGGCCAAGAACCGCATCATGCGCGTTGCCACGACTGCCAATCTTGCCGACCGCAACCGGGTCGGGCCGCGATTGCTCGAGTTCTACCGCACGCTTGCCAAAGGCGGGGTCGGCACGATCGTCACCGAGGCGCTGAGGGCGCAATCGCAGGACCCGTTCGGCCCCGGTGCGCTCGCCATCTTCAATCGCGACGGGATCGAAGGGCTGCGGCTACTCGCGAGCGCATGTCACGCCGAAGGCGCGCTGCTGATCGGCCAGATCAACATGGGCGGCCGTCAGCATCTGGCCTCGCGCGTGGTGCCGTTCACGATCGCCCCTTCGGCCATCGCCTGCCCGCGCTCCGGCGGCGTTCCGCACGAGTTGTCGACCCGCGAGGTGGGCGAGATCATCGAGACTTACATCATGTGCGCGGTGCACTGCATCGAGGCCGGCATGGACGGCATCGAGATCCACGGCGCCCAAGGCCACCTCATCCAACAGTTCATGTCGCCGTTCTCAAACCGGCGTACCGACGCCTACGGCGGCAGCTTCGAGAAACGACTGGCCTTCCCGCGCGAAATCCTCGAAGGCGTGCGCCGCCGCGTGGGCGTGCGGGCAATCATCGGCTTCAGGCTCGGCGTTGAAGAGTTCACCGAGGGTGGCCTTGGCATCGAGGAGACGCTGGAGATCGGCCGACGACTTTGCGCCGACGGTCTTGTCGACTACCTTTCCCTCGCGCAGGGAAATTTCAATTCCATCGAGGCGCATCTCCCGGACCGGCACTGGCCGATCCTTGCCTATCGCGACCTGCACAGGCGGTTCAAGCCGATTGCGAATGGCGTGCCCGTCGTTCTCTCGACGCGGATCCAGGAGCCAGAGCAGGCAGAAAGCGTGCTTGCCAACGGTGATGCCGACATGATCGGCCTCTGCCGGGCGCTGATCGTCGATCCGGAATGGCCGGCCAAGGCGCGACGTGGCGAGGCCGCGGACATCCGCCGCTGCATCGCCTGCAATCAATGCTGGGCGACGATCAGCGCCGGTGAGCCGATTATCTGCTCGACGAATCCGATGACGGGCCGCGAGCACCTGTGGCCAAAGCTCGAGCGGGACAGGGTGGAGACGCCCCGTCACGTCGTCGTGGTTGGAGGCGGTCCTGCCGGGCTCGAGGCGTCGCGGACAGCGGCCTTGCGCGGACATCGCGTCACGCTGATCGAGCGCGAACGCGAGCTCGGCGGGCGGCTTCGCACGGTGCACAAGGTGCGTCATCATGAGGAAATGCGGCATCTGCTCGACTTCCTCATTCCGCAAGTCAGAAGGGCCGGCGTCGAAATCCGTCTCGGCGAGACGGCGA
>CAYWBX010000138.1:0-7433 GCA_964456015.1 uncultured Hyphomicrobiaceae bacterium
CGCTGCGGCGCGGGTGTCCCACTCACGTTCCGCGCCCCGCGTCCGTCCTGCTCCCCGCCGTCCGAGGCTTCGGATGAGCCACCGGATAGAACGTGTAGGACAGCGTGATGTCGCGGATGCGTACCCCGTCGAGGTCCTTATCGATCGCGGGATCGATAAAGAAGCTCACCGGAAGCTCTGCCGTCTCGCCCGGATCGAGCCACTGCTCGGTGAAGCAGAAGCACTCGATCTTGTTAAAGAACGAGCCGGCCTGGTCGGGCGTGACGTTGAAGGTCGAGGTACCGACGACCGGCCGGTCCGACCGGTTCGTCACCCTGTAGAACGCCAGCGCATTCTCGCCGACTTTCAGTCGCATGACGCGAACCACCGGCAAGACGTCCCAGGCCAATCCAGGACCGACATTGGCATCGAAGCGAACGGTGACCTGCCGCTCCCCGACCGACTCGGACGGCCGCTCTGCCCGCTGCGGCGTGCCGCCAAACCCCGTCACCTGGCAGAACATCCGGTAGAGCGGCACTGACGCATAGGCGAGCCCGACCATGCCGGCGGCAAACACCGCGCAAAGAAGCGCGACGCGCGCATTGCGCGCCCCCGCGCCCCCGCCGTCTCCGCTGCCACCCGTCGCCATGGTCCGATCCCTGCTCCGCCCCTCTGCCTGGGTCTTCAGAATGTCCGCTTTGCGACGTTGCCGCCAAGGCGAACGATTGTCGCCGCGTAGAAGGCGATAACCAAGAAGCCAAGCACGCAGGCGATTGCAACCGACCGCATCCGCTGCCGACGCTTTGCCTCCCTGTCCTCGCTCTCGCTCACCGCCATGTCCTCGCGCCCGCCTGTCCTGTCGCGACACCTTACGCGATGAGCCGTCGCACGGCGTGCTCGACGAGCAGCACGGCGAAGAGAAGGAAAAGGTAAAGAATTGAGAACGCGAAGAGTTGCCGGCAGGCCTTGTCGGCCGCCGCACCCGTGTGCTCCCGCCTGACACGCAGCGCCAGCGCAAGAAACGCTCCGCCGAGCCCAATCGAGGCAACGGCATAGGCGAGCCCGCCAAGCCCGGTGGCAACCGGCAGGACCGCGGTCGGAACCAGGGCAGCGCTGTAGAGAAGGATCTGTCGCCGCGTCTCCTCCCGGCCCGACGCCACAGGCAGCATCGGCACGCCGGCACGTTCGTAATCGGCGTGCTTGAGCAGGGCGAGCGCCCAGAAGTGCGGCGGCGTCCACATGAAAATGATGAGAAACAGGATCACGCTGTCGAGACTGACCGATCCCGTCACCGCCGCCCATCCGATCATCGGCGGAAATGCGCCGGCAGCGCCGCCGATGACGATGTTCTGAGCCGTCCGGCGTTTGAGCCACATGCTGTAGATGACGACATAGAAGGCGATCGTGAGCGCAAGCAGCGCCGCCGCTACCCAGTTGACCGTGGTTCCAAGCAACACCACAGAGCCGATCGAGAGAACCATACCGAACGTCAGTGCCTCGTCGGCGGCAACTCGCCCCTGCGGAATCGGCCGGCGCTCGGTGCGCGACATGCGCGCGTCGATATCGGCGTCCCACCACATGTTGAGCGCGCCCGAAGCGCCGGCGCCGGCCGCAATGGCGATGAGCGCAATCAGCGCAAGGACCGGGTGCAGGTTCCCGGGCGCCGCGACAAGACCGGTCAGCGCGGTGAACACGACGAGGGACATGACGCGCGGCTTCATCAGCGCGACGAAATCGCCGACGTCGCCACCGGCAGACGACGCCCCCGCTTCGTACCTCGCTCTTGTCTCAGCCATCGGCCCGATCCCCAGCCGTCGCTCGAACGCCCGGCGCGGGCGGCACGGCGGACCAGACGCGGTGCCGCCCGTCCGCCCGCCCGTTCAATGATGCTCCGCCGCCGTCAGCTTGGGCAGCGTCTCGTAGGAGTGGAACGCCGGCGGCGACGGCAGAGTCCACTCGAGCGTCGTCGCGCCCTCGCCCCACGGATTGTCGACGGCCCGCTGCTTGCGCATGAAGGCGAGGATGACGCCGGCGATGAAAATCAGCGTCGCCAGCGCCGTCAGGTAGGAGCCGTAGGACGAGATGCGGTTCCAGTGGGCAAACGCATCCGGATAGTCGACGTAGCGGCGCGGCATGCCGGCAAGGCCCAGGAAATGCTGCGGGAAGAACAGCACGTTGGCGCCGATGAACGTCAGCCAGAAATGCACCTTCGCGATGGCCTCATTGTACATGTAGCCCGACATCTTCGGGAACCAGTAGTACCAGCCGGCAAAGATGGCGAACACGGCGCCGAGCGACAGGACGTAGTGGAAGTGCGCCACAACGTAGTAGGTGTCGTGCAGCGCCCGGTCGACGCCGGCATTGGCGAGCATGACGCCGGTGACGCCGCCGACCGTGAACAGGAAGATGAACCCGAGCGCCCACAGCATCGGCACGGTGAAGCGGATCGACCCGCCCCACATCGTCGCGATCCAGGAGAAGATCTTCACGCCCGTCGGCACCGCGATGACCATGGTCGCGAACACGAAATAGGCCTGCGCCTGCACGCCCATGCCGGAGGTGTACATGTGGTGCGCCCACACCACGAAGCCGACTAGGCCGATCGCGACCATGGCGTAGGCCATGCCCAGGTAGCCGAACACCGGCTTGCGCGAGAAAGTCGACACGATCTGGCTGATCATGCCGAAGCCGGGCAGGATCAGAATGTACACCTCAGGGTGCCCAAAGAACCAGAACAGGTGCTGGTAGAGCAGCGGATCGCCGCCGCCGGCCGCCGCAAAGAAGGTCGTCCCGAAGTTGCGGTCGGTGAGCAACATGGTGATGGCACCCGCCAGCACCGGCAGCGACAGGAGGAGCAGGAAGGCCGTCACCAGCACCGACCAGACGAACAGCGGCATCTTGTGCAGGGTCATACCCGGCGTGCGCATGTTGAAGATGGTGGTGATGAAGTTGATGGCGCCCAGGATCGACGAGGCGCCGGCGAGATGCAGCGACAGGATCGCGAAATCCATCGCCGGTCCCGGATGACCTGACGTCGAGAGCGGCGCATAGACGGTCCAGCCCGCACCGACGCCGCAGCCGGAGGTATCGCCGCCGATCTGGCAGGGCCCCGCGCCCGGCACAAAGAGCGAAATGAGCAGCAGCGCGAAGGAGGCCGGCAAGAGCCAGAACGAGATGTTGTTCATACGCGGGAACGCCATGTCCGGCGCCCCGATCATCAAGGGAACGAACCAGTTGCCGAAGCCGCCGATCATCGCCGGCATCACCATGAAGAACACCATGATGAGACCGTGGCCGGTCACGTAGACGTTGTAGGTGTGGGGATTGGCGAAGTACTGAAGGCCCGGCTCCTGCAGCTCGAGCCGCATCATGACCGACAAGAATCCGCCGATCAGCCCCGCCACGATGGCGAAGACAAGGTACATCGTGCCGATGTCCTTGTGGTTGGTGGAGAACAGCCAGCGCCCCATGCCGTAGGGCACGTGCTCGTGATCGTCATGCGCGTGCTGATCGTGCGCTTTGCTAGCCATGGACATTGCCCTGCGATACCTGTTCTCGTTCAATCCGTCGCTCGCGAGTGAGCGTCCGGCGGCCGCTCGCCGCCCTATCGCCGTCTCGCAATCCTGCCGGCCGCGCAAGCGCGACCGGCGGACGGTCCGCTACCTTGCCGGCACCGCGGCGACGACCGGATTTGCCTCTCCTGCCGCCACCTTGCGCGCCTGCTCGATGGCCACCCGCTCGATAATCTCACGCGCCTTCCGGCGGTCGCGCGCCTTCAGGGCGCCGATCCACTCGTCGAACACCGATTGCTGCACCACCCTGACGGCAATGGGCATGAATGCATGGTCCTTTCCGCACAACTCGGAGCACTGACCGTAATAGACACCTTCGCGCCGGGCGTTGAACCACGTCGCCGTGGTCCGCCCCGGCACGGCGTCGACCTTCGAGCCGAATGACGGAATGGTCCAGTTGTGAATGACGTCGCTCGCAGTCACCAGAACGTGCACGTTCTTGTTGACCGGGACGACTACCTCGTTATCGACGGCGAGCAGCCGCGGCGCCGGGATGCCCTTCTTGATCAGCGCCTCGCGCTCATCGTCCTTCAACATGATCGAGGTGAACGTGACGGGCTTGCCGTCCGTCATGGTGTGGTCGGGATAGGAGTGCGTCCAATTCCACTGGTTCCCAGTCGCCTTGATGACGAGATCCGGAGGCGGATAGGTGTACTGGAGAAAGAGCAGCTTGAATGACGGCAGCGCGATCGCGATCAGAATGAAGATCGGGATCACGGTCCAGGCAAACTCGAGCATCGAGTTGTGGGTTGTCTTCGACGGTGTCGGATTCGCCCGCTCATTGAAGCGCACGAGCACGATCACGAGCAGGATCAGCACGAAGAGCGCGATCGCGATGATGATCCAGTTGACCAGATCGTGAAAGGCGTGGATTCGGTCCGCCACGTGCGTCGCCGCGGCTTGCAGCCCGAGCTGCCACTCCGACGGCTGGCCGACCCCGGCCCGGGCCGCCGAGCCGGCCGCCAAGATCCCCCCCGCCCCGACACAGCCTGCCAGTATGGCGTCGCGCACTCGCTTGCTCATTGCGCCGTCCTCGCCCCATCCGTTTGCCGCACCGGCCGGCCGGTGCTCGCGTGCTCACTTGCGCCTGCGCCCTCGCTCCGGGCAGGCGACCCTCTCGCCCGCTCTACGAGGTATTTTGCCGGTCATCAAATGCGGCTGCTTGGCGCTGATGGCATCGACAGCCCCATTGTACAGCATCGGCGACCTGCCGGCAGCCGACGGTACACCCTCGTCGCACGCTGGCAATCCGACCCGCCCGACGCCTTGACAAAGCCGTCAGAGCCCGGGTCCGCCGCAACGAAATCCAGCCCGGCCGCAGCACCTGCATCCGCGTTGCGACATGAACACAACGCCTGAAGCGGACTCAAGGCTGCCTTGCTGCGGCATATCGCGCAAAAACTGCACCGAAAAGACCATTAAGAGACGTGGCCGCCTGGGTCCCACTTTGGCCCAAATCATTGTCGATCGCTGACGCCAACGCGCGCCGACCCGGCCGCGCAGGCCACCCGGGCGCCATGCGGACCGACGCGGCCCAGGGCGAGCAGGCGGCAGGGTACGCACGAGATCACAGGGAAGCCGGACGGAACGCCCGAGATGACGATCAGCAAGCGACCGGCCACATGGGGACTGCGCTCGCCTACCCCCCCGCGCCTGCGGCTCGCCCTGACGGGGAGCATCCTGCGGATTGCCTTTCTTGCGGGCCTGCTTGTCGTTGTTGCGGCGCCGAGGCCGTCGGCCGCGCAGGACGGCACCGTCAAAGCCCAGCATGGCGACTGGCAGGTCATCTGCAAGCCACCACCGGCCGGCGCCAAGCAGGAGGCCTGCGCCCTCGTCCAGAGCGTGACAGCGGAGGACCGCAACAACGTCGGCCTTACCGTTTATTTCCAGAAATTTTCAAACGGCACGCGCGTTCTGCGCGTCTTCGCCCCGTTGGGCGTCCTGCTACCGCCAGGACTCGGCCTCAAGATCGACGACAAGGACGTCGGCAATGCACCGTTTCTGCGCTGCCACAACTTCGCCTGCTACGCCCAGGTGGTGGCCGAAGACAAGCTGGTCGAGCAGCTCAAGACCGGTAAGACGGCGGTCTTCATTATCTTCCAGACGGAGGAAGCCGGGATCGGAATCCCGATCTCGCTCGCCGGCTTCGCACAGGCGCTCTCCGCTCTGAACTGAGCGGTCCGTTCCCCTCTGATCGGATGCGGCCTGTCCATCGTGACGAGACTTGGTCGCCGGGGCCGGCGGGTCTCAGTTCACGCCTCGCATAGACCGCCGCAGCGCCCGTGCGAGCTCTCCGCCTGCTCGTCCTTTTGCCATCTTCAGCGGATAGGGTCGCTGGCAGCGGGAAGGCGCAAGATCCAGGGAGGTCCGGCATGCGGCCGGCGGCGATGGTTTTGGTGCAGTCGAATGCCGAAAGTGCCGCCGCACGACGGCGGCGACGGCTGACGGCCTTTCGCCCGCCGTATCGCGCCGCCGTTGCCGATCTCACGGCCGACTGGCCCGCCGGCGAGGACTTGGCCGACAGCTTTCCGGGTCTTCTGTTCGCCTTGGCAACCGGCTATGGCACCGCCGCCGTCCGGCAGCACGCACGGCGCATGATCGACCTCGGCGAGCCGTTGAAGTCGGTCGCAAGTGTCTTAGCCCTTCCGCTCTGGCTGCGGCGAATCCCGGCACAGAGCTTCAGGACGCCGCTGCCGCCGCTGCCAACCGACGAGGCGTTCGCGTCACATGTTCTCAATCGGATACCGGCGTGCCCCGAGTACTGCGCCGAGTGGCTCGACCGCCTTTTCCTCGCGCTCGGCCTGATCGGCCGGGACTTCGCGCTCTGGGCCGCCGGCGAGCCCCGGTTTCTGCCGCCGGCCACGCCCGAGCACGAGTTGCAGTGGCTGCTCGCCTGGGCTTGGGCGTCGCATAACCCGCGATCGCCCGGACATGGGCTTCTGCGAGCCGGCTGGAAGCCAACGATGGGCTGGAAGCGCGCCTGCGAAGAGACGGCAGTCTGGCGGCGCCGCATCGATCTGGTCGGCGCTCTGGCGGGGCCCCGGCGGGACCCCTGGTTCGCCAACGGCAGCGCCCTTGGCCTTGAGTTCGTCCATCTCGAGACGGTCGAGGACTTCATCTCGGAAAGCATCGCGATGGAAAACTGCCTCGATCAATATGCGACACACCTCGCCAGCGGGCGCATCCGCGTTTACAGCATCCGCCGGGGGGGTCGACCGGTCGCGGATGTGGAACTGGCGCTGCGCAGCGACGAGGCGATGGTGCCGGCAATCGCGCAGGTCCGCGGACCGCGCAACCGGCGGGTGCCGCCGGTCGTGTGGCAGGCGATTCACGCCTGGCTCGGCGCCCAGCCCTTTCGCCCGCTCCGTCAAACGCCGACGCCGCCGGCCGCCAGCCGCGAGGCACTCACAGCCTTCTGGGCGCCCTATCATGCCGCGCTGGTAGCGGCCGGGCTCGCGGATCGCCTCGCCGGCAGCATAACGGCGCGGGTGCGCCACCGCCCCCTTACGCGCCTCCAGCCCAACATGATGGCGGAGACCGTGCTCGATGTGCTGACAGGACGAGCGCCCAGGTTGCGGCGTCTGTGAAGGCCGCCCGTCAAATCCGGAAGACGCCACGCTCCTGCGCATCGAGCTGCGCGACAAGGTTCGTCTCCCACGCGAGATAGGCGCGCGCGGCATCGAGATTGCCCTCGTTGCGCCCGAGGGTGTGGAACACGAAGTCGATGCGGTCCTTGTCGGCCGGCACGGTGGCCGAACTTGCCGTCTCGCGGCCATCGGCGCGCCAGCCATTGATGCCGCCCGCGAGGAGCGCGACGTCGGCGATGCCCGCTTCCCTCAGGTCGAGCGCGGCGAGCTTGGCAACCGCCGGATCGTCGGCGAT
>CAYWBX010000139.1:0-7387 GCA_964456015.1 uncultured Hyphomicrobiaceae bacterium
ATGTGATCTTCATGTATCCGACGGCGTTGCCGGCGTGGGTGGAGTTGGGCGCGTTGCGGCCGCTCAACGATCTGCTCGGAACGAATGTGGCGGATTACTTCGCGGCGGGCGTGCGGACGTTTTCGTACCGGGGCCGGATTTACGGACTGCCGAAGGATGCCACCGCCGACATTTTATTCTACAACCCGGCATTGTTCCGCCAACACGGTCTCACCACGCCGTCGGCCGACTGGACGTGGCAGGAGATGCTTCGCGCCGCCAAAGCGATGACGGAGGATCGCGATGGCGACGGGCGGACGGACGTGTACGGGATGCAGCAGCCGGAATGGCAGTCCTTGGTGGCGCAGAACGGCGGGCGCGTCATCAGCGACGATGGCACGCGGTGTTTGTTGGATTCGCCGGAAGCCATCGCGGCGTTGGAGTTTTGGGTTTCGCTGCGGCAGGAGCACAAGGTCGTGCCGACGCCGGACGTTTCGATGGACATGAGCGTTTGGCGGATGTTTGCGTTGCAGCGCACCGCCATGTTCGTGTCCATGTACCCGGCCGTGCCGATTTTGCGGCGCTCGTGTGATTTCGAGTGGGACATCGCCCCGGTGCCGCGCGGACCAAGACGGGCGTTCGCCAACTATACCGGCAGCGCGCTGGCGGTGACCTCGCAGTCGCGCCACCCGGAGGCGGCGTTTGAATGGGCGCGGTGGCTGACGACCGAGGGAATGCGGCACGTGATGACGTTTGACATCCCGGCCTGCGTCAAACTCGGCGCGTCGGATGAATGGCGCGACGCGACGCAGCCGCCGCCATCGAAACAGGTCGCGGTGGATGTGATGGCGGTGGCCGGTCCGCCGTTGCAGCACCCGGCTTACGCGCAGATCCTCGACGCCATCGGCCCGGAACTCGACCGGGCCAATCGCGGGGTGATTTCGGTGCGCGAAGCCGTGAAAGCGATTGTCCCGAAGGTGAACGCGATCCTGGCCCGGTCGGAGGCGCGATGAAACCGCGCCGGCTTTCCCCGATGGCGCGCGAGGACCGGATGACGTTCTGGTGTTTCATCTCGCCGTGGCTGATTGGGTTCTGCCTGTTTGGGCTGGGGCCGATTCTGGCTTCGATTTGGTTGTCGTTCACGAATTACAGCCTGTTCAAGCCGCCGGTGTGGGTTGGGCTGGCCAATTACCGGGAACTGTTTCGTGATCCGCTGATTTTGAAATCGCTCGGCAACACATTGTTTTATGTGGTCTTTGCCGTGCCGCTCGGCACGGTCGGCGCGTTGATGCTGGCGTTGTTGTTGAACCAGAAAGTGCGGGGAATCGCTGTCTGGCGGACGATTTTTTATCTGCCGACGATTGTGTCCGGCGTGGCGATGGGCGTGTTGTGGCGGTGGATTTTCAATCCGGAAATCGGGCTGGCCAACACGCTGTTGCGGCCGGTGCTGGGCTGGTTGGGCATTGCCGACCCGCAATGGTTGCTGGACCCGGCGCTGGCCAAGCCGGCGTATGTGTTGATGAGTCTGTGGGGGATGGGCGGTGGTATGGTCATTTTTCTGGCGGCGCTGCAGGGGATACCGGAACATCTCTACGAAGCGGCCGAACTCGACGGCGCGGGGCCGGTCCGGCAATTCTTCGTCATCACAATCCCGATGCTCAGCCCGGTGATTCTGTTTTCGCTGACGATGGGGACGATCGGGTCGTTCCAGATTTTTGCGCAGGCGTATGTCATGTCGGGGCGCGGCCCGGACAACTCGACGTTGTTTTATGTCCTCTATCTGTTTGACCAGGCGTTCCGGTATTTCCGCATGGGCTACGGCGCGGCGATGGCGTGGGTGTTGTTCGCGATCGTGCTGGGCGTGACGGTGCTGAAGTTCGCGCTGGCCAAACGGTGGGTCTATTACGAGGGGGAGGCGTGATGCGCCGGGTGATCGTCTATTTGCTGCTGGCCGGTTTTTCGGGCGTCATGCTGCTGCCGTTCGCGTGGCTGGTGCGTAGCAGCCTGTGCGACGATCTGACGGTGATTCAGCCGTTGACCTCGCTGCGCAACTTCGTGCCGGCAACGCTGCATTTCGAGAACTTCCCGAAGGTGTTCCAGAGCGTGCCGCTGCTGTTGTATCTGCGGAACACGCTCTTGATCACCGGGGTCACCATCGTGGCAACGTTGGTGTCGTCGAGTCTCTGCGCGTATGCTTTTGCCTTCTGCCGGGTGCCGTACCGGGATTATCTGTTCTACGGCGTGCTGGCGACGGTCATGTTGCCGGGGATTGTGACCATGATCCCGACGTTCGTCCTGTTCCGGGAACTCGGCTGGATTGACACGTTCAAACCGCTCATTGTGCCGGCGTTTTTCGGCAGCGCGTTTGCCATCTTTCTGTTCCGGCAATTCTTTCTCGGCCTGCCGGTGGCGGTGATCGAAGCGGCGCGGATCGACGGGGCCACACCGCTGCAAATCTACTGGCGGATCGTGTTGCCGATGAGTCGACCGGTCGGCGTGACCGTCGCCCTCTTCTCGTTTGTCGGGCACTGGAACGATTTCATGGGGCCGTTGATTTACTTGAACAGCCAGGAAAAGTGGACGCTCCAACTCGGGTTGAACAGTTTCCGCGGCGAGGTCGTGGACCAGACGAATCTGCTGATGGCGTGCGCGGTGATGATCCTTCTGCCGGTGGTGATCGCGTTCTTCAGCCTCCAGCGGTATTTCATTCGCGGCGCGAATCTGTCGGGGTTGAAGGGATGACGATGCAACACATGATGAAAGTGGGGATGACGATGATGCTGACATTGGGAACATGGACGACGGCTTTGGGCGAGACCGCACCGCTGCATGGGCTGGTCGGGTTGCGCCCTCTGCCCATCACGGCGGAACAGGCCAGTAAAGCCAATCACGGCGGGTCGTGGGCTGGGTGTCCCACTTTCGATGAGCAGAAAGGGAACTACCCATTCTGCGCGGAGCACGTGGACGTGATCAAGGGCTGGCTCGACGGCGACTTCAAGACCAAGCGGATGTTCTTCGAACATTATTGGGGACTGGACGCGGCGCGCGATGACCTTGATCCGAAAAAGAATCTCCTCATCAAGACGATCAGAGGTTGGGAGGCCAAAGGCGGCGAGATCGAACACATCCTGATTTGCCGGGAATACGATCTGGCGATTCACCGGGGACACAACGACGCCCAGCCGGGGCCGTTCAAGGAAGACACGCGCATCCTGTTTGAGAAAGACGTGGACGATATTCGGGCGATGTTTCGCCACGCCCACAAAGCCGGGTTGACCAAGCACGACAACTACAAGCTCATCCAGATGGTTCAGCATCCGACGTTCTTTGCCGAGGACAAACGCTTCCTGCCGATCCTGCGGAAGGTGGAGGGCATCGCCTACGAGTGTCACCAATTCAACCGGCACTGGCCGCTCGAGACCGGCTGGTCCGCGCCGGAAAAGGTGGTGCGCGGCGCGAAGTGGACGCTGGCGCAGGGGAAGGAATACATTTTTTACTACGGCCCAATCCGCTGGAAGGGGAGCGTGTACTACGAGTTCATGGAGCGGGATTGGTTGGAGAAATACTGGCAGGCCGGTCTCCCCAAACATCACCCGAAGATGCACTACTACCTCAATACCTTCCCCAACGAAGACGGGCGCGGTCGCCCGGTCGGGCCGGAAACGGATCCACATTCCGTCCTCGGGCTCACCAAATGGCTCATCGAAGAAATCAAGCCGTGACCTGTCGGCAAAACAATCGGGTGCATCTCTTGGCAGATTTGGCCGCCTTGATCACGGCGGCGGTTCGTCTGCAAGCCGACACAGCGCCCGGAGAAGAACGTGAAATGCAGAAGCGACGAGCCGCAGACGTTTGCATTCCGTTTGAGGACATGGTGACCGGCCTTGCGGCAACCGTGGGAGTGGGGACATCATTGTTTGGGACTGGCGTCGTCCAGCCCCGTGAGATGAAACCGCTGGTCGCCGGTGTGCCGGGCGCGCGCCTCATCGAGGCGCGGCTGTGCCGGAACCGATTTTCGCAAACTCGATCTCAGCGCGGAGCAGGCCCGACGAAACGAGGGCGTGACCCAACTCGGGGGTCCGGGTACAGTGACGGAGCCAATCAATAACGAATGAACATGAAGAACTCGGTTCTCTCCCTGGCCGGCCCGTGGCGCATGGCGCTCGATGCCCAAAACTCGGGAATCCGCGAGCAATGGTTCGCCAGAAGGCTGCCGGAGACGATCAGGTTGCCGACGACGACCGATGAGGCCGGGTATGGCGAACTGACCGGCGAAGCGTGCGCCGACCGGCTGTCGCGCGTGCGGCGTTGGATCGGGCCGGCGTGGTATCAGCGGACGGTGACGATTCCGAAAACCTGGGCTGGCAAAAAAATCTTCCTGTTCCTCGAACGCACCAAAGACAGTCAGGTCTGGGTGGACAACGCGTGGGCCGGTAGCGATGACTCGCTCTCCACGCCGCATGAGTTCGATCTTTCGAAATGGCTCACGCCCGGTCAACACACGATTACCGTGCTGGTGGACAACGCGAAACTGCCGCCGGTCGGGCCGTGTCACCAGGTGGACGAGCGGACGCAGACCAACTGGAACGGCATCCTCGGGCGCATCGAGTTGCGGGTGACCGAGCCGATTTGGATTCGAGATTTGCAGGCGTATCCCGACGCGGAGAAACGCACGGTGGAAGTTGTCGCCGAGGTGGTCAACGACACGACGTGGAGTGGGGCCGGCGATTTGGTTTTCCGCGCCGAAGCGGATGGGTTCAAAATCCCGCCGGTCACGATGGGCAAGTTGTTGAATCACGGCGCGACGACGGTGAAAGCGACGCTGAAGATACCGGCCGAGGTGCCGTGTTGGGAGGAGTTCAGTCCGGTGCTGTTGCGGATGACGGCCGAAGTCGCGGCGATGCCGGCGGCGACGTGGGTGCGCGACAGCCGCAGCGTGGTGTGCGGCTTGCGGACGTTTCGGGCGCGGCGCGGTCAGTTTGTGATCAACGGCCGGCCGACGTTTCTGCGGGGCAAGCTCGACTGCGCGTTGTTCCCGTTGACCGGCTACGCGCCGATGGACAAAGCGGAATGGAAACGGTTGCTGGCGATTTCCCAGAGCTACGGCATCAATCATTACCGGTTTCATAGCTGGTGTCCGCCCGAAGCGGCGTTCGAGGCGGCGGACGAACTCGGCATCTACATTTTGGCGGAATTGCCGAACAAACGGGGACTGACCGCCCCGGAAAACAAGAATTACAAACCGCCGAAGGAAGCTTACGAGACGTTGGTCGAGTTGGAGGGCGATGCCGGTGAGCCAGCGATTCGCACGGCGTATCTGCGGCGCGAGGGCGAAAAGATTCTGCGGGCGTTTGGCAATCATCCGTCGTTCGTGATGCTGACGCTCGGCAACGAGTTGGGCGGCGACGAGCAGGTGATGAAAGGGTTGTGCGATCATTTCCGCGCGCTCGACCACCGGCATCTCTACGCAATGGGGTCCGGCCATTTTCACTGGGAGCCGAGGCAGCATCCGGGCGATGAGTTCTGGGTGACGCGCAAGACCGCTCCCGATCTCCATCTGCGCGGCGCGTCGTATGAGTCGTCCGGCTACATTGATCACCAGCCGCCGTCCACGACGCAGGACTGGAGTGCTTCGATCCGGGGCGTGCCGATTCCGGTAATTTCCCATGAGATCGCGGAGTTCGAGGTGTATCCCGATTATCGGGAGATCAAGAAATACACCGGCGTTCTCAAGGCCAAGAACCTGGAGATTTTCCGCGAACGCTTGAAGCAGGCCGGTATGCTCGACCAGGCGCACGACTTTTTCCGCGCCTCCGGGGCGCTCTCGGTGATTTGTCATCGCGAGGATATCGAGGCGCAACTGCGCACGCCCGGACTCGGCGGGTTTCATCTGCTCGACATTCAGGATTTCAGCGGGCAGGGCACGGCGCTGGTTGGCATCCTTGACGTGTTCATGGACTCGAAAGGCTTGATCACGCCCGCGCAGTGGCGGCAGTTCTGTTGCGAGACGGTGCCGCTGCTCTGGATGCCGAAATACACCTGGACCAACGCCGAGGAGTTCCGCGGACGCATCCGCGTCGCGCACTATGGGCCGCGGGATTTGGAGAACCAGCCGGTGAGTTGGGCGCTGCGGGCCGGCAAGACGACGCTCAAGCGGGGCACGAGCACCGCGAAACGAATCGTGACCGGCACGGTGAACGAGATTGATCTGGTTTGTGCGCCGCTGCGGTCCATCACCCACGCGCAGAAACTCACGCTCACCATCACGCTGGACGGCACACCTTACCGGAATGCGTATGAGTTGTGGGTGTACCCGGCCGAGGTGGACACAGCGAAACCGCCCGGGGTCACCGTGACGCGGCGGCTGAATTCCGCCGTGGCGAAGACGCTCGCCAATGGCGGCCGCGTGGTATTGTTGCCGCCGCGCGGGTCGTTGAAGCGCACCGTCGCGATGGCGTTCCAGACCGGATTCTGGTCGCCGATGTTTCGGATGGGCGATCGCAAGGCGCCGGACGGCTCGGAAGTGCCCGGCACGCAGGGGATCCTCTGCGACCCGCGGCATCCGTTGTTGGCGGATTTCCCGACGGAGTTCCACAGCAACTGGCAATGGTGGCAGCTTTGCAAGAACTGCGACCCGATGATCCTCGATGAAACGCCGGCCCGTTACCGGCCGATCGTGCAGGTCATTGACGGTTTCGACCGCAATCACAAGCTCGGTCTGATTCTCGAAACGAAAGTCGGGAAGGGGAGACTGCTGGTCTGCACGATTGACCTGCCGGGGTTGCAACAGCATCCCGAAGCCCGGCAACTTCTCGCGTCCATCCACCGTTACGTCGCCAGCCCGGCCTTTCGGCCGTCCGTGGAGATTGATCTGAGTGGACTCTTCGGCTGATGAATGCGTGGAAAAACATCATCGGCGCAGTCGTCGTGTTGGCGGGTGGCGCGGTGACACCGGCGATGAGTGACAGCGGCGCAAACAGGATGTTCACACCGCAACAACTGGCGTTGCCGGGCAAGCGCGGCGCGTGTTGGACGTTGCGGGCGGCCGGCAGCCCGCAGGGCGGAACGCGGGAGGAGAACCTCCCCAAACTGGCCAAGCTGCAGCCGTACTGGAATTATTCATGGGGCGCGGACTGGGTGCCGGCGCAAACGAACGTCATCACCAGCGAGTTTGTGCCAATGATCTGGGGCAGGCCGAAGTCGGCGGAGGACTTGCGGAGAACTTTTCAGGAAAAAGTCGTGCCGCGGATCCGGGAGGGAACAGTCAGGCGCGTCCTGGGCTTTAACGAGCCGGACAAGAAGGATCAAGCGAACATGCCGTTCATGGACGCCATCGCACTCTGGCCGGAGTTTATGAAACTCGGGGTGCCGCTGTGCAGTCCGGCGTGCGCCAACCCGGTCGGGATCA
>CAYWBX010000140.1:0-7354 GCA_964456015.1 uncultured Hyphomicrobiaceae bacterium
TATGACACGGTGCTCACCGGGGGAGGGAGCCAGCTGGCTGGTCTCGATCAGGTCTGGAAGGCGCGATTTGGCGGAATGGTGAGAGTGGGCCGGTCGAAGTCCATCGGCGGCATGCCGGGAAGTCTGACAAGTCCAGCCTTCGCGACGTTGGTCGGCCTGGTGCTCGGGGAGGCCGCCATCGAGGTGAAGCAGCGCAACAGTGGTCCGGGCGGGCGTTGCTCGGTCGGCTATCTCGGGCGCGTCAGGGCGTGGGTGCGTGAGAGCTTCTAGCGCGTTGAAGCGGACCTAACATCGGCGGCAGCCGGGCCGCACGGCACTTGAAGGTTATGAAGGTCCCATGAGCATCACTCTGCAGCTCCCGAAACTCACAGATCTGAGGCCGCGAATCACAGTGATCGGGGTCGGCGGAGCGGGCGGCAACGCGATCAACAACATGATCGCATCGGGGCTGACGGGCGTCGAATACATCGCAGCGAACACGGACGCGCAGGCGCTCGCCGCCTCAAGCGCAGAACGTCGCATACAACTCGGCGCGAACCTCACCGAGGGACTGGGAGCCGGATCGAAACCGGAGATTGGCGAAGCCGCCGCCGAAGAGGCGCTTGACGAGATCCGCGGTCAGCTTGCCGGCTCGCATATGGTCTTCATTGCCGCCGGCATGGGCGGCGGCACGGGGACCGGGGCCGCTTCCGTGATCGCCCGAGCGGCGCGTGAGGTCGGCGCCTTGACCGTGGGCATCGTCACAAAGCCGTTCCAGTTCGAGGGCGCACGGCGGATGCGCGTGGCGGAGGCCGGCATTGCGGAGCTGCGCAAGTACGTCGATACGCTGATCGTCATCCCGAACCAGAATCTGTTCCGCATCGCGACCGAAAGAACTACGTTTGCGGAGGCCTTCATCCTGGCGGATCAGGTGCTTTACTCTGGAGTCGCCTGCGTGGTCGACCTGATCGTCAAGGAGGGGCTGATCAATCTCGATTTTGCCGACGTGCGCACCGTCATGTGCGGGATGGGCACGGCGATGATGGGGACCGGCGAGGCCTCAGGCGAGCGTCGGGCGATCCGGGCGGCAGAAGAGGCCATCGCAAATCCGCTGATCGACGAGGTTTCCTTGAAAGGAGCCAAGGGGCTGCTGGTGTCGATCATCGGCGGTCGGGACATGACGCTCTATGAGGTGGACGAAGCTGCAAGCCGTGTGCGCCAGGAAGTCGACCCCGAAGCGAACATCATTGTGGGCGCGACGTTCGAGGAGAGTCTCGGCGACCGCATCCGGGTTGCGATCGTCGCATCGGGCATGACGCCGCAAGCGGCGGCGTCCCAGCAAGGGTCACGGCCGCGAGAGGCGGCGGGCAGCGCGCCGCCGCACGGCGGAGCGTCATCTGCGGGGCCTGCAGCGCCTGCGGCGAACATGCCGCAGATGTCCGCTACCGATTCGGCCGAACGGCAGGCCGGCTCCATGGAGCCGACCGGGCCGCTCCATCGCGCGCCGGAAGTCTGGCGCGCGCCCGGCGACGTCCTGATCGAGGAGGATCTGTCGCCATTCGTGTCGAACGGTCCGGCGCGAACGCAGCCTCCTCCGCTTTCCCAGACAGCCGCCGAGAGACCGTTCTCCCCGCAACCTCCCCAGGAGCTGCACGGCGGGGGCAGGCGACTGCCTGAGTTGCAGGATTTTCCGCCCATCGCGCAGCGTGAATATCACGCCAAAGCGGGCCAGTATCCCGCGCCGGCGATGCCGTCGCGACCGGCTCCTCAGACACCGCATGAAGCGCGCTTTTCTGAGTCGTCTTCCCCGGCGCCCTCTGGGCGTCGCGGAGGCTTCTTACAGCGGCTCAAGGAGAGGAGACTGCGCGAGGTTTGAGCCCGACCCAAAGGGTTGCGCGCCAACAAGAAAACAACATTGCGCCTGCGTGCCGACTTATCTGTGGCAGAAGCGTAATACGGTGTAAGAAAGCGTGATTTGGCAGGGAGTCCGCGGTCAAGTTAACGTTTGCATATAGAGGCGTTCCGAATCGTTCCATTGCGTAGGTCAGGTCGCGAGGCCGCCCGCACAGAACAACAGACTGGAGCACGGCGCGTCTATTGGGGGGCTCAGCCAGTTCGGGGAAATTCTGTGCTGAGTCATTAGGGGATCGAGGGACGGCGCAGAATGTCGAAGCGGTTTATTGGCGCTCGCCAAACTACGCTCGCGCGCGAAGTCGAAGTGTCCGGAACGGGGGTTCACAGCGGTGCTCCGGCCTCGGTAAGGTTGCACCCGGCACCTGCAGGCACCGGCTTGAGGTTCTGGGTCAGGCGGCGCGGAAAGTTGGTTGCCGAAATCCCTGCGGAGGCCCGCTGCGTCAAGAACTTGACGCTTTGCACGGTCATCGGCGACGAGCGCGGGACGACGGTCGGGACAGTGGAGCATCTGCTCTCCGCGCTGCGCGGGCTCAGCGTGGACAACTGCTCGATCGAGATCGACAGCCGCGAAGTGCCCATCATGGACGGCAGCGCGGCGCCGTTCGTGCGCGCGATCGACGAGGCTGGAATTCGCGAGCTGCCTGCGCCGCGGCGATTCATCAAGGTTCTGAAGCCCGTACGGGTCGAAGAGGGCGGGGCTGTCGGCGAGCTGTCGCCGCATTCCGGTTTCCATCTCGATGTCGAGATCGAGTTCGCGAGCCCGGTAATTGGTCGCCAGAGGATGGCGATGGACCTCAATCCCGGCGCTTACCGGAACGAGATTTCCCGCGCCCGTACCTTCGGCTTCATGCGTGATGTGGAGATGCTTTGGAAGTCGGGTCTGGCTCTTGGCGCATCGCTCGACAATACCGTTGCCATCGGGGACGATCGCGTCATGAACCCCGAAGGCCTGCGCTACCCCCAGGAGTTCGTGCGGCACAAGATGCTGGATGCCGTCGGAGATTTGGCGCTGGCGGGCGCGCCGCTGCTTGGAGCATACCGATCCGTCCGTGGCGGTCACCGCCTAAATGCGCGGGTGCTGCAGGCCTTGTTCGCGAGCAGCGATAACTGGACGTACGTCGAGGCCCCGCGGGTGCGCGACGGTGTGCCGGTCGAGGTGTCCTTCGGGATGCCGATGGCAAGCTACGCCTTCGAGCGACCTTAGGCCGTCGCTCGGCTCGGCGTGAGAGCTCGGGGCTCCGGCATCACCAGTCCGCCAGATTGCTGCCCTTCTTTGGGCCATAGTGGCGAAGCGATGCGGGGCCCCGAACCACGTTCGGCACGCCGGGGCGGCGGGCTGAGCATACCGGGGACGGGTTCAGGCTATGCCGTACGGTTCGCGCCGGTGGTGTGCTAGAAGCCGGGACGGGAACGGCCGAATCGGGCGCATCGAGAGAGCGTTGAAGCGGGGTTGCGAGGGCGTTCCCGGGGGACGGACAGGCGCTTGGTGGAAGCGGGTGCCGAGCGGTAGCGAGGAATGAGGTTGATGCTTCGACGATACTGCGCCGGCGCAGTGAGATGCGTGGTCTTGATGACCAGCTTGCTTCTTGTGGGCCATACGCTTGTCGCGTGCTCGACATCCAATGACGCCGCCAAGGCGCTCAATCCCGATCCGCCGGGTAAGATGTATGCCGACGCCGATTCCCTGCTCTCGCGGGGGCGCTTCGAGGATGCCGCGAAAAAGTTCGAGGACCTCGATCGCGACCACCCCTATGCGCCTGAAGCGCGGCGCGCCATGGTGATGGCGGGCTACGCGTACTACAAAGCCGGCAAGTATCCGGAGGCGATCGCGGCGGCTCGCCGCTACACCACGTTGCATCCGGGGACCAAGGACGCTGCGCTCGCGCATCACGTAATTGCATCGTCCTATTTCGACCAGATCAAAGACCCTGCGCACGATCAGACCGCGGCCCGGCGGGCGCTCGCCGAGCTGAAGATTCTCGTGTCGCGCTACCCTGACAGTCCCTATGCACGTCAGGCCGAGAATCGGATTCGAATCGCCGAGGATTCCATTGCCGCCTCCGAGATGCACGTGGGCCGCTATTACCTCAAGAAAGGGAACCACGTCGCGGCCATCAACCGGTTCAAGGTCGTGGTGAGCGACTATCAGACGACGCAACATGTGGAGGAGGCGCTCTATCGGCTGACCGCCTCCTACTTGTCGCTCGGCGTCGTTCCTGAGGCGCAGGCCATGGCGGCCGTGCTGGGGCACAATTTCCCCGATTCGCGCTGGTACAAGGATGCCTATGCGCTGCTCCAGAAGGACGGTTTGAGACCCGCCGCCAGTTCGGGCAGCTGGATTGCCCAGCAGTGGAGGAAGATCGCGCCGGATCCTGCCGCCAAGCCGCCGCCGTCCGAGCCGACAATGGCGCCGCAGCCGGCCGAGCCGCAGCCGCCGCGCGCTCCCTCTCAGGATGTGCCGACCGCCAGTACGAACAGGATTGGCAAGCCCCTGGGGTTCAGCAGCGCCGACTGAAGCCAACCCGCGCATGGCCGCGGTATTGCGACCGGGAACCGCGGGGATTTGCCGGAGGAGGCGTCCGAGCGGCTCGGCAGTCCCCGGAGACGGGGTTGCGTTCGGGGCCTGCGCTCGGGCACAAATCGGGCCATGAAGCGATCAAGTTCCGCCCGCGGCGCGCGTGCCGCCGAGAAGGCCGTCTCGGACCTCACCAAGGATGAGGCCGCCAGCGAGCTTGCGCGGCTCGCAGCCGAGATCGCCGCGCATGATGCGCGCTACTATCAGCAGGATGCGCCGACGATCTCGGACGCGGAGTACGATAGCCTCAGGCAGCGCAACAGTGAAATCGAGCAGCGATTTCCCGACCTCGTGCGCGAAGACAGCCCGTCGCGAAGGATTGGTGCGGCACCTGTCGAGAGGTTCGGCAAGGTGCGCCACCGCGTCCCGATGCTGTCGCTCGGGAATGCCTTCTCAGACGAGGATGTCCGGGATTTCGTCGCGCGCGTTCGGCGCTTCCTGTCGCTGCCGGCCGGGGCGTCGCTCGATTTTACGGCCGAGCCCAAGATCGACGGCCTCTCGGTCTCGATCCGATACGAGAGCGGCAGGCTCGTCGAGGCGGCCACCAGGGGAGACGGGACGGAAGGCGAGAATGTCACCGCCAATGTGCTCACCATCGGCGAGATTCCGCATCGCCTGCGGGGACGGGATGTGCCGGAAAGCATCGAGATTCGCGGTGAGGTCTATATGGGGCGCGAAGACTTTCGCATGCTCAACCGGCAGCAGGAGGCGGCAGGAGAAAAGACGTTCGCCAATCCGCGCAATGCGGCTGCGGGATCGCTTCGTCAGCTGGATGCCTCGATCACCGCGCGCCGGCCATTGCGCTTCTTCGCCTACACCTGGGGGGAGGCTTCGAGCCTGCCCGCGTCGACGCAGGCCGGTGTCATCCGGGCGTTTGGGGGGTGGGGCCTGCCGATCAATCCGCTCATGGAGGTGTGCGCGACGCCCGAGGCGCTTGTCGGCTATTGGAGAAAGATCGGCGAGATGCGGCCCAAGCTCGCCTACGAAATCGACGGCGTGGTCTACAAGGTGGATCGGCTCGATCTGCAGGAGAGGCTGGGCTTCGTGTCGCGAAGTCCGCGCTGGGCGATCGCGCACAAGTTCCCGGCGGAACAGGCGACAACGAAGCTGCTTGCGATCGACATCCAGGTGGGACGGACCGGCGCGCTCACGCCCGTCGCGAAACTCGAGCCGGTCGCCGTCGGTGGCGTGATCGTTTCGAATGCCACTCTGCACAACGAAGACGAGATCCGTCGCCGCGATGTCAGGGTCGGGGACACCGTCATCGTGCAGCGCGCCGGAGACGTCATTCCGCAAATCGTGGGCATCGTTCCCGAGCGTCGCCCCAAGGGAGCCCGGCCCTTTCATTTCCCGCACGCCTGTCCATCGTGCGGAAGCCTCGCTCTGCGGGAGACAGATCCGCTGACCGGGGAGGTCGATGCCGTCAGACGGTGCACCGGAGGGCTTGTCTGTCCGGCGCAGGCCAAGGAGCGGCTGAAGCATTTCGTGTCGCGGAACGCGCTCGACATCGAGGGGCTCGGAGACGAGCGGATCGAGCTGTTCTTTGGCGAGGGCCTGATCCGGTCGCCGGCTGACATCTTCACCCTCGAAGCGCGGGACCGGGCCGCCGGTTCGCCGCTCGCGCAACGAAAAGGTTTCGGCCGCAAGTCGGTCGAGAATCTGTTTGCCGCCATCAACGCGCGACGCAAGGTGCCGCTCGATCGGTTCATCTTCGCGCTCGGCATCCGGCATATCGGCGAGACGACCGCGCGGGACCTGGCGAAGGCGTTCAGGACATGGGATCGCTTCCGGAAGGCCGCGGAGCGGGCTGCTGAGGGGCAGCCGTCGGAGGCGTGGCGCCGGTTCCGCGCCATTCCGGGTGTCGGAGAGAAAACGGCCAGATCAGCCGTTGAGGCGATCGCGAGGCGCGGCGCCGGGCTTTTGGAGCGATCCGCGGCTGCAGGTTCGCTTGCCGACCGGCTGGTCGAATTGGACCTGGTGCCAGGGCGTGCCGCGCCTGCCATCGCGGCGGCCTTCGACAATGATCCGGCCGCGCTGCTTGCCGCCGCTCGCGAAGCCGCCAAGGGGCTTCCCGGCGACGGATTTGTCGAGGTCGCCTCGCTCAGCGGCGTCGGCGAAGTCGTTGCCGAGGCGCTCGCCGACTTCTTCAAGGAGCCGCACAACCGCGATGCGGTTGATGCTCTTCTGCAAGAGATCGAGATTCTGCCCTACGAAGTGCAGGCGCCGGTCGACAGTGCAATCTCGGGCAAGACGGTGGTGTTCACGGGAACGCTCTCCGGGATGGGCCGCAACGAGGCGAAGGCGCAGGCAGAGCGGCTCGGCGCAAAGGTCGCAGGCTCGGTGTCGAAGAACACCGACTTCGTCATCGCGGGTGCCGATGCGGGCTCGAAGCTGACCAAGGCGCAGGAGCTGGGTGTCCCGGTGCTCAGCGAGGATGAATGGCTCGCGATCGTCAGGAAGGCAGGCTGACTTTGGCTTAGCCGGAAAGGGCGGCTCCGTCCGTCGCAACCGGCGAGCGGCAGGTCCGTCGCTTCGAGCCCTGGCATTGACCGGACCAGGGCAAGAACTCACAGTGAACAAAAATGCGTTGGCCAACTTCCCCGAACATGGTGCGACTTCCTTCGATCATCCTCCTTTTCGTCGTCGTTTCGTGAAGATGGGCCCTTTGCGACCCTCGGGATCGGCGCCCGGAGTTCGGTCGCGCCGGTTCCATGCCGGCGAGCGACGCGGCGGGCGTTCATTGGGATCATGGTTTGCTGAGGCCGGGACGCTGGGTAAGCGGCAGCGAGGCGCCGGGGCGGTCATTCGCGGAATTGAGCAGCGCAAAGAGCTGGGAGTTCCTGCGAACCGGTCGCGTCGCACCGACTGGCACTGGCGCTGCCTTCA
>CAYWBX010000141.1:0-4356 GCA_964456015.1 uncultured Hyphomicrobiaceae bacterium
TGCCGGCATCTTCGGCGACATCCGGTGCGCGCGCATGAAGACGAAGGGGGTGGCGGGACTCGTCACGGACGGGGTGGTGCGCGATCTCGCCGGGGTGCTTGCGACCAAGCTGCCGGTCTGGTGCCGGGGCGGGGCGGCGCCGCCCTCCGTCGCGGGCCTCACGTTCGTCGCCTGGCAGCAGCCGATTGCCTGCGGTGGCGTGGCCGTGTTCCCGGACGACGTGGTCGTGGTCGACGACGATGGGGCAGTGCTCATCCCGCAAAAGCTCGTCGAGGAGGTGGCGGCAACGGCCCCCGAGCAGGAGCGGCAGGAGGCGTGGATCATGGAAGAGGTGGAGAAGGGCGCGGCGCTGCCGGGGCTCTATCCGATGAACGCCGAGACCAAGGCGCGCTACGAGGCGAGCAAGAAGCGATAGGGCTGGTCGCGCTCGCGCGGCGGCGTGGACGAGGCGCTATGGTGTTACGATCGGCGGGCGGGCGTTGAGCGTGTCCTTGTCGAAGCCGGCCAGCCGCTTGTAGCCGGCGGCGGCCTCCTCGAGCTCCGCCGCGGAAAGAACGTCTTCGATGCGCGCGAAGCCGTTTGGCGCGCGTTCCTCGACGAGCTGCATCACCTGCTCGGGACCGTTGCCGCGATTGGCGAGGACGATGCGGGCGGTGGCCGGGCGGCGCTCGGCCTCATAGGCGGCAAGCGCCTCGGGCGTCGGGCCCTTCGCCTTGATCTCGCGGGCGAGCACGCGGGCGTCGAGGATCGCCTGCGAGGCGCCGTTCGAGCCGATGGGATACATCGGATGCGCGGCGTCGCCGAGCAGCGTGACGGCTCCGTGCGTCCAGCGCGGCAGCGGGTCGCGATCGACCATCGGATACTCGAAACAACGGTCGGCGGCGGTGATCAGCGCCGGAATGTCGAGCCAGTCAAAGCGCCAGTCGGCAAAGCGCGGCAGGAACTCTTCGAGGCGTCCAGGGCGGTTCCAGTCCTCCCGGCGCCAGACGTGATCGGGCTTGAACTTGAGCTCGGCAATCCAGTTGATGCGCGAACGGCCCCGGCTCTCCGCCGCGCGCGAGATCGGGTAGCAGACGAACTTCTGGTATTCGTGCCCGGCCATGATCATGGTTCGGCCGTCGAGAAAGGGGGCGGTCTCGGTGACGCCGCGCCAGAGGATGGCGCCGTTCCAGATCGGCGGCCCCTCACCCGGATAGAGCGCGGCGCGGACGGTCGAGTGAATGCCATCGGCGCCGATGAGCAGGCTGCCGTCGAAGGCGCCGATCGCGCGACCGGTCTGGCGCTCGACGAAATGCGCTCGCACGCCTTCCGGCACGGGTTCGAATCTCGCCAGATGGTGGCCGGTGTGGATGGCGCCGGGCCCGAGGCGCGCGAGGGCTGCCCGATGGAGCACCATCTGCAACTCGCCCCGGTGGATCGAATACTGCGGCCAGTTGTAGCCGGCGGCCTGTCCGCGCGGCTCCGACCAGATGAGTTGGCCACGTTTCGAGTAGTAGGAAAGCCGAGAGGTCGGGATGGCGTTGGCGGCAAGCGCCGATTCCAGTCCAAGCTCGGTGAGCTCGCGCACGGCGTGCGGCAGGGTGTTGATGCCGACGCCGAGCGGCTCAACCCTGGCGACGCTTTCGAAGACGCGGCAGGGAACGCCGATCTGATGCAGGCTCAAGGCCGTGGCAAGGCCACCGATGCCGCCGCCGATAATGAGTACAGTCATTGTGGTCCTCGCAACCGATCTGCCACAGCCGCCTGCTGCGCTCGGCGGTCTATGGTGCTCAGGGATGCGCCGCTATGCTACCCGCCCGGACGGTCCGGCCATCCGGTCCGGCGGAAGGAATGAAGCGCGCAATCGGCGGCGGGGGCAAGGTGGGTCGGTTGGAATCTGTCGGCTGTGTTCTGCTCCATGCCGCGGGATCGAGCCCGAGGGCGCTGTCCGGCCTGGAAGCATGGCTTGCAGATCAGGGGATCCGCGTGCTCGTGCCGCGGCTGCCGATGGCGGTGGCGACAGACGATGCGCAGGCGGGGGCGCCGCTTAGGACGCACGTCGCCATTGCGCGCCGGGCGCTCGAATTGCTCGCGCCGGGCAGGCGCGTCGTCTTTGGCCACAGCTTCGGTGGGCTCGTTGCGCTCCTTGCCCTGCTTGACGGGGCGCATGCGGACGCGGCCGTTCTTTACGAGCCGGTCGTGCTCTCCGTGCTCGACGACGGGAACCGGCGGGACCGCGAGGCGCGGGCGTGGGACAGGGCGCTCGTCGACCATCTCGAGGCGCGGCTCAAGGCGGGGGATCCCGAGGACGGCGTACGCCGCTTCATCGAAGCCTACAACGAGGTGCGCTGGGAGGCGCTGTCGCCGCGGGCGAGGGCCGCGATCGTCGGTGAGGCGGCGGCGATGCGCGATCTCACGCAGGCGGTGCATCATCTGCCGGTGCCGGCCGCCCGGCTGAGGGATCTCGGGACGCGCATCCTCGTGATGCGCGGCACGCGCTCGCCACAGGTGGCGCGGCGGATGGCGGCAAACCTGTCGCAGCTTCTGCCGAATGTGACCGTCTCCATCGTGCGCGATGCCGGCCACATGGCGCCGGCGCTGGCGCCCGAAGTCGTTGGCGCGCTGATGCTGGCGTTCCTCAAGGACGCGTTCCAGCGGTAGCTTGAGCGCTGGCCCTCTCGCGCCGGAGGCGGCCAAGGCCGGCGGCGCCGTCAGCGCCGCACGACGGGACGCGGCAGCCCCAGGTTCTCGCGCAGGGTGGCGCCGCGGTAGTCGGCCGGGAAGAGCTTGCGCCGCTGCAACTCGGGGACGACCAGGGTCACGAAGTCCTCGTAACTGCCCGGGACGCAGCCGGCGCCGACGACGAAGCCGTCGCAGGCGGGCGTCGTGAACCATTCCTCGAACTTGTCGGCGACCTCCTTGGGGCTGCCGACCCAGGGCGGCGGCAGCTTGCCGCGGCGCGTGATGGTGATGAAGTCGCGCGGCGTCGGCTTGCGGTCGGGGCCGAGCGTCGCGAGGACGCGGTCGCGGCCCGACTGGGTGCCGGTGAAGCGGGCGAGCTCGGCGTCCGTGAAGGGCTCGTCGAGCGGCTTCGCGCCGAAGTCGAAGTTGGTCGCCTCCGAGAGCAGCATCAGGCTGTCGACCTCGAGCGGCAGCGTCTCGATCAAGGCGAACTTCTCTTCCGCTTCTGCGCGGGTCGGGGCAACGACCGGGTGGCAGAGCGTCGCGATCTTCATGTGCTCGGGATCGCGGCCGTGGCGGGCGCAGTCGGCCTTGAGCTCGGCGTAGGTCTTCTTCGCAGGCTCGAGGTTCGGATTGCTCGTGAAGATAAGCTCGCCCCACTGCGCGGCGAAGCGGCGGCCGCGGACCGATTGTCCCGCCTGAATGATGACCGGGTGGCCCTGGGGCGAGCGCGGCACCGTGAAGGGCCCACGCGAACGGAAATGCGCGCCGCGATGGTCGAGGCGGCGCACCTTCGCCGGGTCGGCGAAGCGGCCCGTCGCCTTGTCCACGATCAGCGCATCGTCGGCCCAGGTGTCCCAATGGCCCTTCACCACGGCGATGAACTCATCGGCGCGGTCGTAGCGCGCGTCGTGCTCGACAGCCTCCTCGAGGCCCATGTTGCGCGCCTCGACATCGTTCATGGAGGTGACGACGTTCCAGGCGGCGCGACCGCGAGTCATGAGGTCGAGGGTCTGGAAAAGGCGGGCGACGTGGAAGGGCTGATAATAGGTGGTCGAGTAGGTGGCGCCGAGGCCAAGCCGCGTGGTCGCCATGGCCATCGGCATGAGACAGGCAATCGGGTCCATCTTGACGCAGCGGATGCCGTGCGCGACGGCCTCGGCGTAACGGCCGCCGTGGAACTCGGGCATCCCGAGACGGTCGTCGAAGAAGGCGATCTGAAACTTGCCGGCTTCGAGGACGCGGGCGATGTGGGCGTAGAAATCAGGGCTTGCGAAATCGAGCCGAGAGTCGGGATGGCGCCAGCTGCCGGCGAAATTCGAGCAGTTCTGGGCCTGCAGGAAGCCGACCAGGACGATCTCGCGCATCGGTCTTTCCTCCCTCACTTGCAATGGGCGGCTGCAATTCTGGCACGGCCCCGGGGCAACTTCACATGACCGTCGCGCGACGGAGCCATGCGGCACTGGTTCGCACGCCCGGCCGACGCGCTCAGCGCAGGCGCGAAATGAAGCGCGCGAGAATGGCGTTGGTCTCGGCCGGGCGCTCAAGCGACGGGAAGTGGCCGATGCCCGGGATGATCTCGATCGTCAGGTCCTTGATGCGGCTGCGCAGAAGCTCGAGGTACGGCGTCGACTGGCCGGGAGAGAGCGGCAGGCGCGTGCCGTCGGAGAGCGTCTGTGTCGTCTGCAGCGCGAG
>CAYWBX010000141.1:4366-7320 GCA_964456015.1 uncultured Hyphomicrobiaceae bacterium
CGATGCCAGAATGCGATCGAACTCCTCCGAGTCATAGCGGCCGATGTCGGCAAAGAGCGGGCCGGCGATGGCGGGGTCGCGCGCCACGGCGCGGGAAATGATGGCCTGCGCCTTCTGGCGATCGAAGTCGGGACCGAACATCTGGCCAAAGGCGGCTCTTACGGCGGCTTCATAGCCCATGTCGGCGAGCGCCTTCGCACGCCCTTGCCAGGAGCGAGAGCCCGCCTCGCCGAGCCGGCTGCCGTCCACCAGGACCAGCGCCTTGACCCGCTCAGGCACACGGTTTGCGGCCTCCATCACGACGCGGCAGCCCATCGAATGGCCGACGAGGACCGAAGGCGAGAGCTTCAACGTCTCGAGCAACGTCGCCACGTCGGCGCCATGCGTCTCGATGCGCGAATGCTCGGGTCTCGCCGGGGTGTCGCCGTGGCCGCCGAGATCGACGGCGATGGTCTCGTGACGGGTCGAAAAATGTGCGACCTGCGGATCCCAGTCGCTCCTCGCGCAGCCGAAGCCGTGGACGAAGACGATGGGCGGCGTGCCGGTGCCTTGGCGGGTGTGCTCGATCAGGAACATTTGGGCGGGCTCCGTCGGGGGAGGGGACAAACCTCGGGGGAAAGTCGAGCGCGGACCGGGCGCCGTGGGAAGACGGCACAAGCCGCGCGTGCTACGGCATTAGCGTTAAGCCGCCGCGCCAGACTTCAGGGAACGCGGGCTGCGAAAGGGCTGTCGGCCGAGACGGCGGCAAGCCCCGGCGGTCAACGGGCGGCGGACCGGCCGGGAGCAAGGCGATGATGGCGCAAATCGTGCGGCTTGGAGCGGAGACGGCCGGGTTCCTCGACCGGATTGCGCCCGATGTGTTCGACAACCCGATCGATCAGCGCCAGCTCGCGGCTTTTCTCGCCGACCCGCGCCACGTGATGGTGCTTGCCATCGCCGACGGGCAGGTTGTCGGTATGGCGTCCGCCGTCGAATGCCTTCACCCCGACAAGCTGCCGCAGCTCTTCATCAACGAGGTCGGGGTCTCGCCCGAATACCGGCGGCGCGGCATCGGGCGGCGACTCGTCCTCGCGCTGATGGACCTGGGGCGGGAGCGCGGCTGCGAAGCCGCCTGGGTCGGCACAGAGGCCGACAATCTGCCGGCTCGGGCGTGCTACCGCTCGCTGCCGGGCGCAAGCGCACCGCAGGCGTTCGAGCTCTACGACTGGGACCTCGGTGAGGCTTGAGCAGGAGCGGCGGCGCCTCAGGCGAAGGCGCGTGTCGGATTGTTGCGCCGGATGATCGGCAGGACCAGACGTCCGAAGCGCAGGGCCTCCTCGTCATGGAGCCAGCCCGACAGGCAGAACGAATGGCAGCCGATGTCGATGAACTGCTGCAAGGTGGCGGCGCACTGCTCGGGATCGCCGACAACGGCGACGCCGGCACCAGGGCGCACTTTGGTGATGCCGCTCCAGAGGTTGGGTCCGAGCCTGTCGCTCTCGGCACGCGCGAGTTCGAGCATGCGCTGGTTTGCGACCGAGGACGCAAAATGGGTGCGCACGATCTCCATGTGACGGTCGGAAGCGCCGTCGACGAGCTTTCGCGCCGCCGCCCAGGCGTCGTCTTCGCGCTCGCGGCAGATGATCTGCAGACGCATGCCAAAGCCGATCTCGCCGGCCCGGCCGTGGGCGTCCGCGAGCTCGCGAATGGCCGCCATCTGCGCCTTGATCCGCGCGGGGTAATCGCCCCAGAAGAGATGAACGTCGGAGTGGCGCGCCGACATCTCCCAGGCCTCGCGCGAGCCGCCGCCGAGGTAGAACTTCGGCCAGGGCTGCTGCGATGGCCGCGGGCGGATCTGGGCGCCGCGAAGGCGGTAGAAGCGGCCGTCGAAGTCGATGCGCCCGGGGGCGGTAAAGAGCGCCTTCAGGATGCGCACCTCCTCCTCCATCTGGGCATAGCGATCTTCCTTGGCGAGCGTCACCCCTTCGCTTGAAAGCTCCGCGTCGCTCTGGCCGGCGATGAGGTTGATGGAGATGCGGCCGTCCGAAAGCCGGTCGAACGTGGCGATCATCTTGGCCAGTTGAACGGGGTTGATGTAGCCCGGCCGCGCGGCGATGAGCATTTTGATGCGCGAGGAGCGCGCGGCCATCATGGCGCCGGAGATCCAGGCCTCCCAACACACCGTCTGCACCGGCACCAGCATGTAGGCGAAACCGGCTGCTTCCGCCGCTCGGGTGACGCGATCAAACATCGCGAGCGACTGCTCGACCTCGACCGGGCGGGCATAGGTGGTCGTATCGCCGTTGGTCGGCAGGA
Source organism: uncultured Hyphomicrobiaceae bacterium (assembly GCA_964456015.1). Classification (GTDB taxonomy): domain Bacteria; phylum Pseudomonadota; class Alphaproteobacteria; order Rhizobiales; family Hyphomicrobiaceae. Next base: position 6,662 of record CAYWBX010000141.1, read on the forward strand.
ACCAGCCGAACTCGAGTGACGGCAAGGCCGCAGTCATGGCGTGTTCCCCATTCAACTCGTGACGCGGCAGCGCCGCCAGACCTCGGGGCCCTCATCGTGGCCGGGCGCGTCCTTGGGCCGGCGGAAGAGGTGGATCAGATCGTCGTGGCGCAGGATCATGTCGACGATGGCGCCGGCATCGGGTTCGCCGGCAGGCGCGGTATAGCGGAAGCCGTGGCGGTGGTAATCGCCGGTCAGGCGGTTGCCGCCGTAGGTCTCGATGGACGTGCCTTCGATCCGGAAGCGGCGGCCGTCGCGGCACCATTCGCCGTCGATGGCGTCAGCCCGCGCTCAGCAAGGCAACGGCGACCAGCAGGGAGCGGAGGCGGGGTCTGCCTGCGGGCTCTGTCATGGCAGCGTTCCTGTGACCCGTTAACCACAATTGACAGATGCAACTCGCTCCGCCCGTCTTGGCGGCTGGCGCTGGGCAAAGACTCATGCAACCTTTGGCACGGGTGTTCAACAACGGAAAGGAGGTGATCCGATGTCGAGTGGGATTGCGAAGCTGACGATGCAGCCAGCGCGGACCCCGGCGGTGTTGGAGCAGCCTCCACGCTCCGCCTGATCGGCCTGTCGCCGGCCTGCTGCGGCGGGCCGCGCCATCGACAGGGCCGCATCGC
>CAYWBX010000142.1:0-7313 GCA_964456015.1 uncultured Hyphomicrobiaceae bacterium
CGGGATCTTCGTCGAGTAGTCGACGGCGCCGGAGCCGGGTTGGGTGGCTGTCATGGCGACCTCATCGTGCCTTTTCCAGTCGTGTCCAAATCAGGCAGGGGACGCAACGGCGCGCCAACGCGCGCGTCAAGCCCGCTGCGGATCGAACTTGGCCTTCAACCCGCTACCGTATCGGCGCAGCGCGCCGTCCGGACCGGCGGCATTCGGTCTTTGAAAGATCCAATTCTGCCAAGCGGTGAGGCGGCCGAAGATCTTCGTCTCCATCGTCTCCGGGCCGGCAAAACGCAGATTCGCCTCGAGGCCGGTGAGACCATCGGGAGAGAAGGAGGCGCGCTCCTCGAGGAAAATGCGCACCTCATCCGCATAGTCGATTTCATCATAGGCTTCGGTAACGAGGCCAAGCGCCGCGCACTCGCCGCCATTGAGCGTCTTACCGATCGCCGATCGGGCCATGGCCAAGCTCTGCGGCTCGCCGAGGAAGCGGGTTTCAAGGCGAGAGAGGCCGTTTGACATGGGAAATCGACCGAAATTGAAGTCCGTGAGCGTCAGACTTGCCGCCGACCCGTTGCTGCCGCTCGTCGGACCGTCGAGCATGTAGGCGCGATCGCAGGCAAAGACCAGCTCCGCCAAGGTGCCGGCGAAGCAGGACCCAGGCTCAACCAGGGCCACAAGCGATCGCGAGGTCACATCGATGCGCTTGAGGGTGCGCTTCCAGTAGTTGAGTATCTCGCGCACCAGCCAGTCGTTCTGGTTCGCAGCGAGCATCGCATCGTACGCGATGACGCAGGAGGGATCTCCGGCGGTCTTGAACACCCACGTCCCGAGACCAAGTTCGTTGACGCGCAGATGCATGATCGCATCGTCGAGCTCACGCGCCGCCTGCAGCGGATAGAAGGATGCCCCCTCGGCCACAATCTGCTGGACGGTCGCAGGTGGTCCGCGCTCTGGCGAGTTCACCGTGATCGTCGCTTGCCGCGCTGCCCGATCGATGTCGACTGCGACATGCTCATAGCGGATACGGTCGCCATCGAACTCTCGTCGGAGCGGAGTCAGCGCGATGCCTTTTGCGTTGTCCGGTCTGTCCGATTGCGCCGCGAGCTCGCGCGCCGCTTGCGCGACCGCCGCGTCGAACTTCGAGATTGGCACCGCCTGGTCGACGAGCCGCCAAGCCACCGCGCGCTGTCCCTTGACGCCCTCTTCCGTCGTGCAAAACACGTCCGCTCGATCGCGGCGAACCTTGCGCTTGTCTGTGACGCGCGTGAGGCCGCCGGTTCCGGGAAGCACCGCTAGCAATGGCAACTCCGGCAGCGACACGGTCGAGCTTCCGTCATCGGCGAGGATGATGCGATCGCACGCCAGGGCAAGCTCATAGCCGCCGCCCGCCGCCGTACCCCGAATGGCGCAAAGGAACTTCTGACCGGAGTGCTCTGAACTGTCCTCGATGCCGTTGCGCGTCTCGTTCGTGAACTTGCAGAAGTTCACCTTGTGGGCGTGCGAGGCGCCGGCGAGCATGCGAATGTTGGCCCCGGCACAGAACACCTTGTCCTTGCCGGACTTCAGGACGACGACTTTCACCTCGGGATGCTCGAAACGGAGCCGCTGAAGGGCGTCGGCGAGCTCGATGTCGACACCGAGGTCATAGGAATTCAGTTTCAGCTGGTAACCTTCAAAGAGCGTGGCGTTCTCGTCGACGTCCATGATCAGTTCGGCGACGTCCCCGCAGAATTTGAGCTTCCAGTGACGATATTGCGCAGGCTCACATCCAAACTCAATTCGACCGCTTGGCGAGGCGATCTGCGCCTCAGTCTGCGCCATCCGTGCCTCCTGACGGCAGTTTAGTTTGGATGCTTTGTTCCACGTACGACGGTGCTTCCGGCTCGTCAACAAAGTTCGCTGTCCCAGCCAGCGAGATCGACTTAGGACGTACTTGCTACCCTTTGTCGGCCTGCATGAAGCGGCACAACTCATGAGTTGACCGGGTGCCTTAACCAAGGCGAGGGTTGCCGATCCGAGCATCGGCTCCCCCGTCGCAACGCGATCCGACCCGCCGTTGCGGCGGAAGGCCTCGCGAGTCGAGATTGTGGCGGGAGTTCTCGCCGGGGCCGCTTGCTCCCGCACGCGCTCGCGGATGCAAGCTGACCCCTTGCCGACTGCCCCTCGCCAAGCACGAGGACGTGCCCTACTTGTTCGAAGCGCCACATTGCGGTGGAAAACGAGGACCGGACCGCAGCCCGGGCCGAAGCGGCAGTTCGGCCAAGGCATGATTCGAGATATATTGTTCTAATGGAACAATATCTCGATCTGATGCGCCGGGTCCGCGATCATGGCGTGCGCAAGTCGGACCGCACCGGCACCGGAACGTTGAGCGTCTTCGGCCATCAAATGCGCTTCGATCTGGCCGCGGGTTTTCCGCTTGTGACGACCAAGCGGCTGCACCTAAAGTCGATTTTGCATGAACTGATCTGGTTCCTGTCCGGCGACACCAACATCGACTACCTGCGGCGAAACGGCGTCACCATCTGGGACGAGTGGGCGGATGAGAATGGCGATCTCGGCCCTGTTTACGGCAAACAATGGCGTTCATGGTCGACGCCGGATGGCCGCTCGATCGACCAGATCCGTGAGGTGATCGAAACCATCCGCACCAATCCGGACAGTCGAAGAATGGTCGTCAGCGCCTGGAATCCGGCGGACATTCCGGCGATGGCGCTCGCTCCCTGCCATTGTCTCTTCCAATTCTACGTCGCGAGCGGACGACTCTCCTGCCAGCTTTATCAACGGTCGGCGGACGTCTTTCTCGGCGTTCCGTTCAACATCGCGAGCTACGCCGCACTGACGATGATGATGGCGCACGTCACCGGCCTGCAACCGGGTGAATTCATCCATACGCTTGGGGACGCCCACCTTTACGTCAATCACCTGGAGCAGGCGGACTTGCAGTTGACGCGATCTCCGCGGCCGCTGCCGCGACTGGAGCTCAATCCGGAAGTGACATCGATCTTCGATTTCAGATTCCAAGACTTCACTCTCGTCGGATACGATCCGCATCCGCACATCAAGGCGCCGGTCGCCGTATGAGCTGACTTGAGGGTATCCGCGCATGCGTCCGCAGACCTCGTCGGCCGTATGCTGCGGTTGAGAGGTTCCAAGACTCTGCAATCACATGCCATCGCTTATGATCGTCTTGGGGATGGCGCGCGTCCGCAAGAACTCCACCAGATCCTCGGTCATATGATGGATGTGTTCCGGCGCCTCCGACCAGCTTCTGATGCGCAGCTGGACAGGATGGTCGATGTAGCTCGAGTGGACGAGCACCGTGGTCATTCCCAGCAGGTGCGCCGGCTCGAGATTGTGCGGCATGTCCTCGAACATCGCCGCTTGGCGCGGCTCGACATCGTGAGCCGCGAGCATCCGATGGTAAGCCTCCGCCTTCTCCTTCGGAATGAAGCCCGAGTCCACGATATCAATGATGTCCTCGAAGAGATCGATGACGCCGAGCTTGCCTGCCACCCGTTCGGCATGGCCGTGTGAGCCGGCGGTGAAAATGAGCTTGCGGCCGGGCAAGGCTGCGAGCGCCTCGCGCAACTGCGGATTCTGCGGCACCGGTGAGAGATCGATGTCGTGGACATAATCCAGAAAGTCTCTCGGGTCCATGTTATGGACCTGCATCATGCCGGCGAGCGTGGTCCCGAACTGCCGGTAATAAGACTTTTGCAGATGCTTGGCGTAGGCAAACGGCACCCCAAGATACCGCGCGATGTATTCGGCCATCCTCCGGTCGACTTGCGCGAAGAGATTGCATTCGGCTGGATATAAGGTGTTGTCGAGATCGAACACCCAAACTCGCGTATCGTCGAAGCCACGACGGCCTGCAGGCGCGACCCCTGACCTTTGCCCCGACCTCGTCTCTTCGCCCGATCCGCTCATCGTCAGCGTCTCTTCGATTGCGGGTGCGTGACGTTCACGCCGCCCCCTTGCGGCGACTGGCTCGGACCATGGTGCCGACCCCGTGCTCGGTAAACAGCTCCAGAAGAACGCAATGCGGCACCCTGCCGTCGATAATGACAACGGCGTCGACCCCGGCCTCCACGACCTCGATACACCCTTCGATCTTGGGAATCATGCCCCCGGTGATGATGCCCTTCTTGATCATGTCGCGGGCTTCAGCGATGGTGAGGTCCTCGATCAAGTTCTTGTCCTTGTCGAGCACTCCGGCGATGTCGGTCAGCATCAACAGGCGAGCGGCCTTCATGCGAGCCGCGAGCGCCGAGGCGAAGGTGTCGGCGTTAATGTTGAGCGTCTGGCCGTCACGCGAGATGCCTACCGGCGCGATGACGGGGATGAGATCCGACCGCGCGATCACGTCGACGATCTCTGGATTGACTTCGAGCGGATCGCCGACGAATCCCAGATCGACCGGCTCGACGACATTCGTTTCAGGATGCGCCATCTCGGTGATGCGCTTGGCAATCATCAGATTCGCGTCCTTGCCGGAAATGCCGACGGCCTTGCCGCCTTGCCTGTTGATTGCCGAGACGATCTCCTTATTGATCAATCCTGAGAGGACCATCTCGACGACCTCGACGGCGGCCTGATCGGTGACACGCAGTCCGTGAACAAAGTTTGATTTCAGGCCGAGACGCTTCAACATGGCCGCAATCTGCGGCCCGCCGCCATGCACAACGATGGGGTTCACCCCGGAACGCTTCAGGTAGACGACGTCCTGGGCGAAGGCATCGGCGAGCGACGGATCGACCATCGCATTGCCGCCGAATTTAATGACGACGGTCTGATTGTCGTAGCGAATGAGATGCGGCAGGGCTTCGGCGAGAATGCGGGCCTTGGTCTGCGCCGATACGGTCTCGCCATTGTTGGCAGGCCCTGCCCCCTGCCCCGCCAAGGCTGTCCTTTCATTGCTCATCTGATGCCTCCAGACGGGCGGCACACGCTGTCCCGAGCCCGCTCCCTCACGTTCCGGCCGACGTTATAGCGGCATTGTCCGCCGGAACAAAAGGGCGGTTGCAGCAGCCGGGCGGATGCGATTGTCTGCAAACGAGAACCGGAGCCCGTGCAGCACGTCCCGGGCCGCCGTCAGCATCGCTTCCATAGGTCGTCAAGACATGTCCGATTCGCGCCTGCGCCCCGTTCTCTCGATCGGCGAATGCATGGTCGAACTCGCCAGAGGCGATGATGGACGTTTCGATCTCGCGTGCGGCGGAGACACCTTCAACATGGCGGTTTATCTCGCGCGAGCCGGCTGCCAGGTCGACTATGGAACCGCGCTCGGTGACGACCCTTACAGCAGCCGAATCATCGCGGCAGCACGCTCGGAGGGCGTCGGCACCGGGCTCATTGAAATCATGCGGGACCGCAGCGCGGGGCTCTATCTCATCGAGACGAATGCCGCCGGGGAACGCACTTTCCATTATTGGCGCGACCAGTCGCCGGCTCGTGACCTGTTCGAGCCGGGACACGGCGGGACCATTGTGAGAGCCATGTCCGAGGCGGGTGTCGTTCTCTTCTCAGGCATCACCCTGTCGCTTTACAGCGCGCGAGGACTGGACCGCTTTGCGGATGCCCTGGTCATGGCAAGAGCACGCGGGGCGAGGATCGTCATGGACGGCAATTACAGGCCGCGCGGCTGGCGGGGAGATCTTGAGCGCGCTCGGACGACCTTCGATCGCTTCTGGCGCCTGGCCGATCTGGCCCTTCCAACGCTTGAGGACGAGGCGATGCTTTGGGGGACGCCCACTCCCAGTGGTGTCATCGAGCGGCTCAGAGGCCTCGGTGTGCGCGAAATCGTCGTGAAGCTCGGCGAGGACGGAGCGTTCGCGGCGGAAGACGCGGCCATGAGCCCCTTCCATGTGCCGGTCCCGAGCAAGGTCACGGCCGTCGATACGTCGGCGGCCGGCGACAGCTTCAACGCCGCCTATCTGGCTCAGCGGCTCAAGGGCGCGAACGTCAACGACGCGGTCATCGCCGGCCATCGCCTGGCGGGGATCGTCGTGCAGCATCGTGGCGCCATCGCCCCCCGCGAGGCGACAGAGGTGGCGTTCGATCGGTGAGCTCAGGCGGCCACGACCACGGGCAGGGTGAGTTCCGGCGTCGCGATCTCGAAAGCGACCTTTACCGGCAGGCCGATGCGCAACAGCGCCGGATCGCCCCGAAACTGGACGTTGATCCGCACGCCTTCTTCCAGGTCCACGGTCGCCAGCGCGTAAGGAAGGTCTCTCTTGAAACCGGGATGGAAGGCGTGATGGGCGATGGTCCAGCTGTGGACGTTGCCGCGACCTGAACTCGGCCTCCATGCCACGTTCATAGAATGGCAGTAGGGGCACACGGGCCGGGGGTAATGCCTGAGCCGCTTACAGTCGTCGCAACTCTGGAGCATGAGCTTGCCCTGGCGCAGACCGTCCCAGTAGGGCGCTGTATCGGGTGACGGCTCGGGAAGCGGCTTGTCGTATTCACGGTCGCTCATTGCGGACTCTCCAGAAGCCTATCCCCGCGCCATGATGGCGACCGCACCATCGCCCATGTCACCATATCCGGTCACGAGACCCACCTCGGCATCTTTCACCTGCGCGCGCCCTGCTTCGCCTCGCAGTTGTCGAACGAGCTCGACGATATGGTTCATTCCCGCCATATGGGCCTGCGAGAGAAGACCACCGTGCGTGTTGATTGGCAGCGAGCCGCCAAGCCTTATGGCGCCTGACGCAACGAAGGGTCCGCCTTCACCCTTCCGGCAAAAGCCCAGGTCCTCCAGTTGGCAAAGCACGATGTAAGTGAAGCAGTCGTAGATTTCGGCGACGTCAATGTCGTTGTGTGTCACGCCCGCCATCGCGAAGGCCCGCGGCGCGGCCTTGGCAAGGCCGAGAGTCGTCAGATCGGGACGCTGCGTTATCGCGGAGGGGCTGTCCGGATGCCCCTCGGCAACGCCGAGGATCTGGATGCGCGGCTTGCGCATATCCTTGGCTCGCTCGGCCGACGACACCACCACGGCGCACGCTCCATCGCTCTCCAGACTGCAGTCGTAGAGCCGGAACGGATCGGCGATCATGCGCGAGGCCTGATGCTCCTCCACGGTCAAAGGCTTCGTCATCATCGCGTTGCCGTTGAGAATAGCATTTTGTCGGGTGGACACTGCGATCTCGGCGAAGTGGCGACTGGTGGTTCCGAAAAGCTCCATGTGCCGGCGGGCCATCGGAGCGTAGAGCTGGGCCGGGGCGATCGCACCGGACGGCATTTCAAATTCCCCGATCGTGCGAAACTGCGGCATCTCTCGCACTCTGCTTCCAATCCGCCCGCCGACGCCC
>CAYWBX010000143.1:0-7222 GCA_964456015.1 uncultured Hyphomicrobiaceae bacterium
AACACGAGCGAACGACCGTCGCCGCACCACGTCGGTTGGTCGTCGCGTGCCGGACCCAGACGCTGCCGTTGGCGTCGATCGTGGCGAAGGTCTTGCTGCGCTGACCTCCCTCGATATGCGTGATTGCCGCCCCCTGTCGTTCCATGACGTGAATCGGAACGAGCGCAAAGCCGTCGCTGGTCGGCACATTGGATCGCGGGAGCCGGTTGAAGACGGTGACGCTGCCGTCGCTGCCGCCCACGACGAGTGATTGCTCGCCAAGAAGGAATGCGAGAGCCGAGAGCTCCGCCCCTTCCGCGACCACGCGGGCACGCTCGGCGATCACCGGCGTGTCGGAGCGGACGTCGTAGCGCGTGAGAAATCCGCTGCGCTCGGCAACGAAGAGCTGATCCGCCTCACTCGTCATCAACAAGGCTTTGACCGAGGTACCGGCCGGCAGCGGCGGCAGCTCGATCGACTCGACGTTCAGAGTCTCCTTGCCCGTCAGAAGGTTGCGGCGCACGCCGACACGGCTGATGCGAACGATACCCTTGGCGTCGACCGTCCCGAACGCGCGGGTGGGCCGCTCGACGGTGCCGCCGAGGCGGTAATCGACGGCGACAAGCGCGACACCGCTTTCAGCCACCTGCTCAGGCTCGCCCACGCTGACGCTGAGCCCGGTGCGGCGCACCTGGTGCGTGCCGGTGTGCTCGGACTCGACCGGCTCGAAGATCTCCTTGCCGTTGGTCAGACGTGGCCCGGAGAGCGGCGTGAGACCGTCCGGGACATCCGACGCGTTGAGGATCGACGTTTCGAGCTTCAGCTCGCCCAATCGAAGTGTGCCGTCATCGAGGCCGAGCGCGAACCTGCTGGCATCCGCCGTCGCGACAAACGCCGTGATCTTGCGCCCGCCGAGCTCAATGGCATGGCTCGTGACGAGCTTGCCGCTTGCGCGATCATGAAAGCCGACGATGCCTTCGCGGGTCATCGAGACGAGCGTGGTGCGGTACTCATCGACACTGAGCTTCAGGATCTCGCCCGCCGGCCGCTCGAGCTTCGCCCGTTGCTCGGGCTTTACCGTGGTGCCGGCAAAGAGGGGCCAGACAACGTCGGCGAGGAACACCATGATCCCGATCACGGCGGCGATAACGCCGAGGCCCCCGACCGTGATGGTCCAGTTCGCGATTCGGTCTGCCACGATGACGGAGCGGCGAGTCTGCCGGCCGCGCGAAGGCAGCCGCTTTACGACAGACGGACGCCCCTCGCTGGCAGTGTCGCGAGCGTTGGTCTCATTCACGGGCGCAACCCTTTCATGATGGGCCTGGCGGTTCCGCCGGGTGTGGCGCATCGGGCGCGCCGGCGCAAGAGAGGGGCGGTCCTGGTCTCTTGGACATGCCCCGACCGGCCGAGGCGGGCCGGTCGGGATCACCGCGTCAATCCATCAGTTGAGGGGGATGCCGAGCGCCTTCAAATCCTGCTCCCGGATGGCGTTGGTGATGGGGAAGAAGCCGCCTTTGACCGTCGCCTCCTGCCCCTGGCGCGACATCGCGAACTTGATGAACTCGGCCCGCAGCGGGTCGAGAGGCTGGTTCGGATTCTTGTTCAGATAGATGTAAAGGAAGCGCGCGATCGGGTATTCGCCCGAGTAGGCGCCGGCGGGATCGGCCTCGACGCACTTGCTGCCGGCCTTGGCGGCAATCGGGACCGCGCGGACGTCGGCCGTCTTGTAGCCGATGCCGGAATAGCCCATTGCAAACTTGTCGCTGGCCACGCCCTGAACGACGGTCGACGAGCCCGGCTGCTCCTTCACGCTGTCCTTGTAGTCGCCGTTGAAGAGGCCGACCTCCTTGAAGTAGCCGTAGGTTCCGGACGCCGAGTTGCGACCGTAAAGCGAGATCGGCTTGGCCGCCCACTCGCCGGTAAGTCCGAGCTGGCCCCAGGTGGTGATATCTTCCTTGGCGCCGCCCTTGCGGCCCTTGGAAAAGACGGCGTCGACCTGCTGGAGGGTCATGCACTTGATCGGATTGTCCTTGTGCACATAGACAGCAAGCGCGTCGACGGCGACCCGGAACGAGGAGGGCTTGTAGCCGTACTTCTTCTCAAAGGCCTCGATCTCCGAAGATTTCATCGGCCGCGACATGGGCCCGAATTGGGCCGTGCCTTCGATCAGCGCCGGCGGTGCGGTCGAGGAGCCCTTGCCTTCGATCTCGATCTTGACGTTGGGATAGAAGCCCTTGAACGCCTCGGCCCAGAGCGTCATTTCGTTGTTCAGCGTGTCGGAGCCGATCGACTTCAACTGACCGGTGACGCCTGAGGCCGGCTTGTAGCTGGGCAGAGCCTTGTCGATCTCAACAGCGTTCGCAGCACCGGTCACGGTGAGCGAAGCTACAATCGCCACGGTAATCTTGCGCATTGGTTGAACCCCTGTGTTGCGCCGGCGGTGGCGGGGCGCACCCCCGACCTGTCGCCTGCAAGGGTGCTTGAAGCCGAGTTCTGTAACACGTGTATGACATGCGATCGGGTGAGTTCGGAGGGAACCGCCATGTCGGCTGAATTCAGCGTCGCATGGCGAAGAATGCCTCCTTGGCGCTGACATCAAGCGCGGCGAGAGGACGGCGGCGAGCACCTCGGTCAACGCCATAATCAATTGATCAAATGAGATATTTTCCTCCCTTGCCGTGCTTTCGGTGAGTTCGGAGCCGGTTGGTCGTCCCCGACCGTCAGGAGCGGTCGCGCAGCCCGGTCTGTCATCGTGATTTCGCAAAATCAGTTTTCAATGGGGGCTGGCGGCGAATGCAGCGGGTCCAGTTCCGCCGACAGGGTCTCAGATTGTCGGGTCATCTTGGAACCGTTGACGATGGCGACAGTGCCGCCGACGCGCAAAAATCCACGAGTCGCGCTTGTCGAGGATGATGACACGCTGGCGCTGCTGCTGCGGTACAATCTGGAGTCAGCCGGCTGCGCCGTCGCGTGGTTCGATCGTGGCGACGATGCGGCAAAACGCATCATCGCCGACCCGCCAGACCTGGTCATTCTCGATTGGTCGGTGCCAGGGCTTGCGGGGATCGAGGTTCTGCGCCGGATCCGCGCGGATGCAAGGACCCGCCTTCTGCCTGTCGCCATGCTGACGGCGCGCACAGATCCTGCGGACCGGCATCGCGCCGAATCCCACGGTGCCGACGCATATATTCTGAAACCATTCTCCGTCCGCGAGGCGATGATGGAACTCCTGAGGCTCCTGCGGCCTCGTGGCCGCGCCGAGGCGGAGCCCGCGCTTCAGTCGGAGGCATAGGCGTCTGATCCCATGGCCACTCACGGCGGTTCAGATGCCAAGACCTGCGCAAAGCGCGACGTGTCACCGAGCATTCATGAGCACCGGTTACGGTCGTTGCGACCATGGCTGCGCCGTCGCTCACGCTTCTCGGGCTTGCGGGTGCCGGTTCAAGTCGTAACGGCCGCCGCTCGCACGCCGTGCATTTCCGCGAAGATTTGAACCCCAACGAGATCGATGCCGCACCATGGAGCGTTGTCCGGGCACTCCGCCCGCCCTCTGGCGGTGCGCCCGGAAAGGGGCCGGCTTCGTCTCGCGTTCTGACGACCCCGCTGACGGATCGCGATCGCGGCCGGCCCCGCTTTCCGCCTGGATTCGCGATGCGACGGGCCGTGATGGCGAGCGGGCAGGCAGCAATGTCATCGAGCTGAAATTCGAATCCGCTACGCCCGCACCATGCACTATGCGAGATCGCAGCTGCGGCAAGGATCGGCGCCATGCCGCTATCGCGCCGTCTTCATCTCTGACGTCCATCTCGGCACTCGGACAGCCCAGGCGGGCGCGCTCCTGGACTTTCTGCGCGAGGTGGAGGCCGAGACCTACTACCTCGTAGGCGACATCATCGACCTTTGGAGAGTGCGGCGCGGGCCGCATTGGCCGCAAGCGCACAACGACGTCATCCAGAAGCTTCTCCGCAAGGTGCGCAAGGGCTCGCACATCGTCTTCATTCCCGGCAATCACGATGAAGGCATGCGCGACTTCAGCGGGATGCACTTCGGCGGAATCGAGATCAAGCGTCGCTGCGTCCACATCTCGGCAACCGGCGCGCGCTATATCGTCATGCACGGGGACGAGTTCGACGTTGTCGTGCGCTCGGCCAGGTGGCTGGCCTTCCTCGGAGACCGCGGCTATGAAGCAGCGCTCTGGCTCAATAATCCGCTGAACTGGGTCCGGCGGCATCTGGGGCTCGGTTACTGGTCGCTCTCCGCGTACTTGAAGCGGCGCGTGAAGCAAGCCGTGAGCTTCATCGGCGCTTACGAGGATGCCGTCGCCGACGAAGCCCGCCGGCATGGCGCGTGCGGCATCATCTGCGGTCATATTCATCACGCGGCGAACCGGCACATCGGCGACATTCACTACCTGAATTGCGGCGACTGGGTCGAGAGCTGCACCGCCATCGTCGAGACCGAGGCCGGCGAGTTCCGCCTTATTCACTGGGGGGTTGACGCGGGGCGCGATGCGACCCGGCGGCGGCTCGCCGTCGCCCTTGCCTCCGGACGCACCCACGCTTGAAGGAGAAGCCACATGGCCGCCGTTTCCGCCAGCAGTCGTCAAACCAGTGCCGAGCTGCTTGGGAGAGCCGTCCATCGCTCAGATCCTCTCTCCGTCGATGGTCTGCTCGAGCGGCTGTTCACATTCGCATTTCGCGATCTCGTCTATCCAATGATCTGGGAGGACCCCGTCGTCGACCTGGCGGCGCTCGAGCTGGCAGACGAGTCCCGTGTCGCAGCCGTCGCATCGGGGGGCTGCAATGCGCTCGCCTACCTCACGGCTGCTCCGGCGCGCATCTTTTGCGTGGATTTGAACCGCGCGCACGTCGCCCTCAACCGCCTCAGGCACGAGGCCATCCGACGGATTTCCGATCATGCGGTATTTTTCGAGATGTTCGGCCATGCGGCCCTGCCCGGTAACGTCGCGACCTACGAGCGTGTCCTGCGCGATCATCTCGACGCGGCAACGCGTGAGTATTGGGAAGGTCGCGATCTCCTCGGCCGCCGCCGCATCGAGTGCTTCGCACGGGGCTTCTATCGTTACGGCTTGCTCGGCCGCTTCATCGGAGCGGCGCACCTGGCTGCCCGGCTCTATGGCAAAAACCCGGCGCGACTCGCTCGATCCGTCGATGTGGAGGAACAGAAGCGCCTGTTCGAGGCGGAGCTGGCGCCCCTCTTCGACAGTCGCGTGATCCGCTGGGTCCTTGGGCACCGCGCCGCCCTCTATGGGCTTGGGATTCCGCCCGCGCAGTATGCGGCGCTGGTCGGCGACGCCGGACACATGGCCGATGTCGTGCGCGACCGATTGCGCAAGCTCGCCTGCGATTTCGACATCAAGGGCAATCCGTTCGCCTGGATGGCGTTTGCCCGCGGTTTCGCGCTCGCGGGAGGCAATGCCTTGCCCGTTTACCTGCGAGCGGAGCACTTTCCGCTTTTGAAAGCGCGCGTCGAGCGCGTCTCCATCGAGCTGGTTTCCATGACCGAGTTTCTTTCGCGCCAGCCGGCTCACTCGCTTGACCGCTATGTTCTGCTCGACGCCCAGGATTGGATGGATGGCCAGGAGGTCGCACGGCTCTGGACCGAGATCACGCGCACCGCGCGGCCGGGGGCGCGCGTGATCTTCCGAACGGCCGGACGGGATACGATCTTGCCGGGGCGCGTGCCCGCGGCGATTCTCGATCGATGGCGGTATGAGGCAGAGCGTTCGAAGGAACTTCACTGCAGGGACCGATCCGCAATCTATGGCGGCTTCCACCTTTACGTGCTGCGCTAGCCGGGAGCGCCAGGACATGAGCACGGCGCTGCAGGGACGCCTCGATCGAATCTACCGCCACCAACGTCACATCTACGATGTGTCGCGTGCGTACTATCTGCTCGGCCGGGATCAACTGATCGCAGATCTCGATCCGCCGGCGGGCGGCAAGGTGCTCGAGGTCGGCTGCGGCACCGCACGCAATCTGATCGCCGCAGCACAGCGCTACCCATGGGCGGAGTTTCACGGCATCGACCTTTCTACGGTCATGCTGGAGACGGCCGGCAAGGCGCTTGCCCAATGCGGCATGACGGGTCGCATCCGTCTTGCCCATGCCGATGCGGCGACCTTTCACCCGGAGGCGTTGTTCGGCCTCGGCTGTTTCGATCGCATCTTCTTCTCATACGCTCTCTCGATGATTCCCGCCTGGCGCAAGGCGATCACGCATGCTTTGTCTTGCCTGGCACCGAATGGCTCGTTGCACATCGTTGATTTCGGCACCGGAGAGGCGCTGCCGCGTGCCGCAAACGTCTTGCTCAGGGCATGGCTTGCCCGCTTTCACGTAACGCCACGCGATGGGCTTCAGCCGTACCTCGACTATCTGGCGAGGTCGAACTCGCTCGGACTGCGGGTCGAGCCGCGCTTTCGCGGCTACGCAGTTGCGGCGGTGCTCACTCGATTGGCATGAGGGATGCCTTGCGAGCGCAGATGCGGTGCCGGTCTCCCAATTGAAGCGGCTCTGAGCTCCGGTGCTCCCGTCGCGGAGGTGGCGCTGCGCCGCATCTGGCCAAACGGGCCGCAGCTCGACGAGCGGATTCGATGAAATTTTTCCGGGTGTAACTCTCGCGCACGGGCGGGGAGGCCGTTGGCTGCGCGATTGACGCGCGGGTGCGGGTTGACGCTGACGGGAAAGACGCCCTGTGCCGTCCGAAGGGCGGTACCTCCCGGATCGCAGAGGGCGGGTGTTGCCGTCCCGGTTGTGCGTCTCGATGCGGAAGGCGCAAGGTGCCGGCCGCGTCCCCTCGGTGATTGACAACGAGCAAATCTTCCTCCTTTCCTCCGCCTATGGTGGCCGAGCGTCGCAGGTCGTCTGAACGACGAGGGAAGACCAGGGATGTCAGAGGCCGTCTTTACGGTCCGGGCTTTGAGCAAGGTCTATCGGACGGGGACGGTCGAGGTGCATGCGCTGCGCGGCGTGGATGTCACGATCGGCGAGGGCGAGCTCGTCGTGCTGTTGGGGCCGTCGGGCAGCGGCAAGTCGACACTGCTCAATATTCTCGGCGGTCTCGACCGCGCAACCTCTGGAACCGTCTTGTTCCGCGGTCTCGATATCACCGGGCTGGATGACCGTGGTCTTACGCAATATCGGCGCGAGCATGTCGGCTTCATCTTCCAGTTCTACAATCTGGTGCCCTCGCTCACCGCGCGCGAGAACGTGGCGCTCGTGAC
>CAYWBX010000144.1:0-7220 GCA_964456015.1 uncultured Hyphomicrobiaceae bacterium
CGACGGCCGGCGTGTCGTAGTATTGCTGCAGATAATGGTCGAGCCGCTCGCCTGCCTTCGCCACGTCATCGTCAAGCGAAAGGGTGAGGTACATCGAGCCCGTGAGGCCTGCCGGATCGCGACCCGCCGCGCGGGCGTGGGCGGCGACCTGGGCCCACTTGGCGGCCCAATCGGCCGGCGTGCCGTCGTTGGGCATCCAGCCGTCGAGAAGGCGTCCGGCACGCTCGAGACTCTGCGGCAACGAGCCGGCGATCCAGAAGGGCGGCCCGCCCGCACGGTAGGGCGTCGGGCCGACCGCCGCGCCCTTCATTGTGAAGAAGTCTCCGGAGAAATCGACCGGCGTGCCGGACCATAGCGCGCGCATCAGCCGGATGCCCTCGAGCATGCGTCCGACGCGCCGCTCGAACGGCACGCCGCAGGCGGCGAACTCCGCCCGGATCGAGGGCACGTCGCGGGCGATGCCGACGCCCAGGATGACGCGGCCCTCTGCGATCTGGTCGATGGTTGCGATCTGATGCGCGAGGACGACGGGGTTGCGCAAGGCTGGAAGCAGTACGGCGGTGCCGACCGAGACGCGCGGCACGCGCGCGGCCACCGCCGCCATCAGCGTCAGCGGATCATGGCGCGGCCTGGCCGTCACGCTGTCGCCGATCCAGATGCCGTCGAAGCCGAGCCCCTCCGCGCGCGCGGCGAGTTCGAGCATCGGCCCCGTCGCCGGCTCGCCCGACATGATCCGCTCGCGCGTCGGAAGGAGGTAGCCGAGCTTCACCGTCATGTCCGCCTCTCGCTCGATTTCGGTCTAGCTTTCGTCGCGCACGCGGTGCGGCAGGCGAGCAATCCGGCGACCGATGCAGGTTGCTTCTTCAGCCCATCGCCTCGGCGCACACCCTGAGCGCTTCGATGTTTGGCACCGACAGCAGCGCGGTGCCGATGGCGTTGCCCTTCGCCGCCGCCTGCCATTCCCTGAGCCGCCCCTTGATGCGGTCGGGCGGGCCGACGAGCGCCATTTCGTCGATCATCCTGACGGGGATGGCGGCCATCGCCTCGTTGCGGCGACCGGCAAGGAAGTGCTCCTGGATCTTGACCGCCGCCTCCTCGTAGCCGAGGCGCTTGGCGTAGTCGTTGTAGAAATTCTTCTCGCGCGCGCCCATGCCGCCGACGTAGAGCGCGAGCTCCGGACGGATGAGGTCGCGGCACTTGTCGATGTCGGGCCCCATCTGCACGCGCACGAACGGGGTGATGTCGAAATTCTCGAGGGAAGCGCCGCGGCCGGCCTTCGCCATGCCTTCGAGCACCGGCTTGGTGATGAGGTCGGTCTTCTCCGGGCTCATGAAGATCGGTTGCACGCCGTCAGCGACCTCGCCTGCGGTTCTAAGGCCTGCCGGCGCAATCGCCGCCGTGTAGATCTTGATGCCGGGGTCCGCCTTCAGGATCGATTTCAAAGGCTTGCCGAGGCCGGTCGCGCCGGGTCCCTTGTAGGGAATCTCATAATGCTCGCCCTTGTACTCGAGCGGCGCCTCGCGCGCGAAAATGCGCCGGACGATCTCGATGTATTCCTTCATGCGCTGCTGCGGCTTGCCGTAGGGCTGCCCGTGCCAGCCTTCCGCAACCTGCGGGCCCGAGGGACCGAGGCCCATCAGGAAGCGGCCGTTCGACATGGCGTTCAAGGTCATCGCCGTCATGGCGGCGCACGCCGGCGTGCGCGCGGGGAGCTGCATGATGCCGGTGCCGCACTTGATCTTCGTCGTGCGCGCGAGCGTCCAGGCGATCGGCGAGACGCTGTCGATGCCGTAGGACTCGCCCTGCCAGACCTGGGTGTAGCCGAGCCGCTCCGCCTCGAGCACGATGTCCATGTTGGGGCCGCCGACCTCCCCGTGATAGCGCAAAAGCAATCCGAGCTTCATGGCCTTGTCCCTGTTGGCGTGTCCTGCGCATCAATCCTGCACGCTTCGGCAGGCGAGACAAGGTGCGCCGGGCGGGGCCGTGTCGGTCCGATGGCTGCCTCAACTTCGCACCCCCGCATCGAAGCACTCAACTTGGGGCGCCGCGACGCGCTCAGGGCGAATCGCAAGTTCGGGTGGATGCGCATATCGAACACGACCAAACGCAACTTGCAGGTAGCACCGAATTGCCCATTGCGGTGTGGCTGACCGGACGGCGAGGTTGCGGGATTGACGGTGCGCGAAGGCTGGCCTTGGAACCTGCAAGCCGATCTCATGCAGGACTCACCAGGGCTTTCCATTGGCCCGGCGCGACGCCGAAGGCAGCCCGGAACTGCCTGTTCAGGTGGGACTGGTCCGCAAAGCCGCAGGCAGTGGCGGTATCCGCGAGCGCGGCTCCCTCGCTAATCATCGATCTGGCGCGAGCGAGCCGGCGCATCAAGAGGTATCGGTACGGGCTCACTGCATACAGTTCCCGAAACTGGCGCGAAAGCTGCCAGCGGGACATGCCGGATACGGCCTCCAGTTGCTCGAGCGAGACACGGTCCGTGCAATGCTCGTTAAGGAAGGCCCGCGCAGCCGCCACGCCTGCCCGGTCGATACCGGCGCTTGCGCCGCGCGACTGACCACTCAATCGAATGAGCGCTTGGGAGAGCGCCGCGATGCTGGAGAGTTGCGCGAGTTCCTCGTTCGTGCCGGCGCTGTCGAGTACCTCGTTCACAGCCGAGATGAACGCCTCATCCGAAGTGACCGGGTCTGCGACGAAGGGCAGCGATCGATCGTCGATCATCTCTCGGATCAACGACGGATCCACGTAAGCGATGCGATAGCCAAATCCGCTGTCGTCGCCCGCGCGACCATCATGCAACTCGTCCGGATGAAGTATGAACCCCTGCCCCGCGACACTGGCTCGCGCAGCGCCGCGATATGTGAAGCACTGGATGCCTGTCGTCGTGATGCCGACCGCATAGCAGTCATGACGGTGGGGCGAAAACGCGAATCGTTGAAATCGCGCCGAGAGGCGCTCGATGCGGCCACCGGTCGAGCTGTCACTCACCACCCAGTCCTGCATCGCTTTGGTCCTGCAAGATCGTTCAAGAACATGATCCTGGCGGCAGTCTATTCTGGCTCAGAGCTGTTCGTCCGGAGCCAGTCTATATGACGTCTGATCAGGCAATTGCATTCTTTGCATTCTCTGTCGCTGCCGCAATCACGCCGGGTCCAAGCAACACAATGATCCTCTCAACAGGATCAGCGGTCGGCGCCGTTCGGGGATTGCCGTGTGTGCTTGGCGCCTCCATTGGAATGGCTCTGGTTCTCTTTGCCAGCGCTCTTGGCCTCGGTCATATCGTCCTTGCGCAACCATCGCTGCTGCAGATCATGAAGTGGGCAGGCGGCGCCTTCCTGGTTTGGTTTGCATGGAAAATCGCTACCTCTCGAAGCTCGCCGGCTTCCGGCTCGGCGCCGCCGGTCGGCTTTCTGGGCGCCACAGCATTTCAGTGGTTCAATCCAAAAGGCTGGCTCGTGGCGGTCAGTGCCGCGGGGACGTTTCTTCGGGAAGGGAACGCACCAGTGGCCGATGCCCTCACCTTCGGAGCCGTCTTCTTTTGCGCGGCGTTTCCCAGCGGGCTAGCCTGGCTGTCGCTCGGTGTAGGTCTTCACCGTCTGCTTCGCAACGATCGAACAGCCCGCGCCTTCAACGTCGCGATGGCGCTCGCACTGACCGCATCTGTCGCTCTGGCGTTCATGTGACAGTATGGTTGGTTTGCTCGTTTGGCGGAATTCAGAGGTGACCCGAGCGGGTGTGACAAGGTCACGGCAGGTTGGGTGACTATAAAAGTCCCCCTTCGTGAGACATCCATCGCCATGACTGGCACGCCCATCAAAGGGCTGTTGGGCTTGGATCCTGGGTGTGGTCGTAGCGTCGCAGCCGAATCGTGGCCGTGGGTTAAGCTGATCATTCCGGCTTCGATCGCCAGCCCAGGCCAGTTCCGCGATCCGCGCGCTTCACGCGGGGTGAAGAGACCCGGTACCCGGATCAAATTATGGACCACCATCGCCAACGTGAAGGCGTAACGCACGCGCGGCAGACCTCAATCCTTCACCTTGCCCATGGCGGCGACCCGCTCCACCGTGCAGCCTGCCTGCTTCGCATCCGACAGATCAACGAGGCGTGCCGGCTCGCGATCCACGCATGGTTCTTCTTCTTGCTGTCAGGCTGAGAGGGTCCGCGCTCCCAATGTCGCCGCGGGCGTAGAGTTGTTCGGCTGTCTGCTAGTCCGCTGCGAGCAGCTTGTCGACCTCGCGGACCAGATCCCTCAGGTGGAAGGGTTTCGAGAGAACCCGTGCATCCTTGGGCGGGCGCGACTCGCTGTTGAGCGTCACCGCTGCGAAGCCGGTGATGAACATGATCTTGAGCTCCGGGTCGATCTGACTCGCCCGCTTGGCAAGCTCGATGCCGTCCATCCTCGGCATCACGATATCCGTGAGCAGCAGCGAGAACGGCTCGCGCTTCAGCCGCTCGTAGGCCTCGAGACCGTTGGCGCACGCCACCACGGCGTAATCGGCCTTGGCGAGCGCCCGCTCGAGAAATCCTCGCATCGAATCGTCGTCTTCCGCGAGCAGGATTCGGCGCAGGCTGAGGGCTGAGGCTTTCGCGGTCATGGGCTCACGTCGGGCGACACGTTTTGGGTTGGCGGCGGAAGCTTGGCGAACGAACCGGGAATCCGAAACGATTCTGTCGTCTGGTTGGTAAACAGGCCGTCAATTCGCCGCGTCGGGATGGGACGCTGTGTCGTCCACTGGAATGTTGCCTGGCGTGCCGTCGCGCGTGGACACGTCTGGCGGGGCTTGGCAAGATTGTATCAAGAGGACGGACGCTGAACAGGTGCATGCGCCCGCAGGCTGCGCTCCGGTCCGCCAAAAAGAAGTACGACGAGGTTGGGAACGGATCATGGATGACGCCGAGCGACGCGCGATTGAGGCGGAGCTGACGCCGCCGTTCTCGGTCCTGCTGCCGCAGCGCGTTCGGGTGCCGTTCGTGTTCTGCTCGCCACACTCCGGGCGCGTCTATCCGAAGTCCTTCCTTGAAGCCTCGCGCCTCGACGCGCGCACCCTGCGCAAGTCCGAGGATTGCTATGTGGACGAGCTGTTTGCCGGGGCGGTGAGCCTTGGCGCTCCGCTCATCGCGGCGCGATTCCCGCGCGCGTATGTCGACCTCAACCGCGAGCCCTACGAACTCGATCCGGAACTTTTCGCCGAGCCCCTTCCGGCATTCGCCAACACGCAATCGATCCGTGTCATCGGCGGGCTCGGCACCATCGCGCGCGTCGTCTCCGAGACGGAGGAAATCTATCGCGAAAAGCTCACCGTTGCGGCGGCGCTCGAGCGCATCGAAAGGCTTTACAAGCCGTATCATGCTGCGCTGGCTCGGCTCCTCGACGATGCCCGGCGTCAGTTCGGGATCGCCGTGCTGATCGATTGCCATTCGATGCCCTCGACATCGGCAGGCCAACCCAGCGGCGCGCGCCCCGAGTTCGTGCTGGGTGACCGGTTCGGCGTCTCCTGCGACGGGCGGCTGACACGGTGCGTGCAGGAGCTGCTGATCGCCGCCGGCTATACCGTGCAGATCAACCGCCCCTATGCCGGCGGCTTCATCACCGAGCACTACGGGCGACCGGCGCGCGGCTTTCACGCACTGCAGGTCGAGGTCAATCGGTCGCTTTACATGAATGAAGGGACCTTGGAGCCCGGCGCGCGGTTCGCGGCGCTCCGCAAGGATCTGACGCGCATTCTGTCGCGACTGGCGCAGGAATTGCCGAGCTTGCTGCCGGGTGGACGCGCCGCGGCCGAGTAACGGAGCGGGCGCTGGGCCCGGGGCGCCGGACGCGGAGCCTTGGAGCGGGCGGATGCGAAAGAAAAGGGGCCGTCCGTTTCCGGACGGCCCAAGTCTAGGGAGGAAACGCCCAAAGGAGGGCTGTGACGCCTCCGAGCGAGGCTCGTCAGCGGCACGCCAGGAACTTAGGTGTGCATCGCATCATGTTCAAGTAGGATTTTTGTGCGCCGCGACAGGACTCCGCCTGCCATCTGGACAAGTTTTTCTGATCTAAGTTCAAATAATTGAAAAATAGAAGATTTTAGTAAGATGCCGGCTCTGCACGACAGCGCATGCACCTTGCATTGGCTGCATGGCTGCTGGTCGCTGCGGCGCAGCGCAGCACACGCGACGCCTCGTGGGCGGGACTGGATCGGCGTTGCTGTACCGCCTCCCGGACCCATGGCCCCAAAGGCCCGGAAAGTGCGCCTCAGTTCAGTCGGAACTCGCCGGCCTGGAACGTGAATTCCCGCGGACTGACCAAGTGCACATGCGCGACCCGCACCCGGTAGAGCGCCCCCTCGAGATTGCTCGACCAGAAGCCCAGAAAGCCCTTGAGCTTCGGAAAAGTTGGATGCAGGTCGTAGTCCTGCCAGAGATAGGTCTGGAGAAGATCGGGGTAGTCCGGCAGCCGATAGAGAATTTCCGCTGTCGTCAGGCTGTATCCCCGCAGCTGTTTGATGAAGTTGCGATCGACCATTCCTTGCTCCAGAGCGCAAACGACGCGCACATTCGCTCCTCAAGAGTAATGCGTGGCACATTTGAATCAAGAAAATATTGAGCGGCTTCATGCTCTTAACAGCAGACTCGATTGAGTGCTGCCGGACGCAAAGGGAGGTCCGCTGCCGCGCGGGAAGCCTCCGCATCCGCGTCTCTGACCAATATTACTGAAAATAATGCGTTCTTGAAGCGACGATTTCTGGAAACAGCAGGATATTCCCCGACGGGCCTTTTCCTCCCTCGCCGGGTTATGGTAACCAAATTTTTGAGAAACGTATTCAAAGAGCTTGCTCAATCGGCGAAGGTCGGCTCCCTGTGGGAGAGGGCGCTCGTCGTCGCGAGAAACATCCGAGCAAAAAAGGTGAGCATTCATGGCTGCGATCAACGTCGATAAACTCTCGCTCAAGGAGCTTCTCGATCTCGAGCTTCGCGTGAAGAAGGCGATCGTCGCGGCAAAGGCTCGCGAGCAGGAAGAGTTTCTCGCGGATGTGAAGGCGCTGGCGGCCAAGCGCGGCATTGCCATCAATGAGGTGTTCGGGGGCAAGACCGGCGGCAAGGGTGGCAAGGTCGCGGTGAAGTATCGCAATCGAGACAATCCGTCCGAGACCTGGACTGGACGCGGGCGCCAGCCGAAGTGGCTGGCGGCGGCGATCAAGAAGGGCGCGAAGCTTTCGGATTTCGCGATC
>CAYWBX010000145.1:0-7187 GCA_964456015.1 uncultured Hyphomicrobiaceae bacterium
TTGGCGCTCACGACGGCCTTCACGCTCATCGAGCCCGGACCGGTGGTGCTCGTGACGACGCGGGATGGCGGCAGGAACAACGTCATGACCATCTCGTGGACGATGGTGCTCGATTTTGCGCCACGTTTTGCGATCACCACCGGCGCGTGGAACCATTCCTTTGCGGCATTGCAGAGAAACCGGGAATGCGTGATCGCCATTCCGACGGTCGATCTTCTGGACACGGTCGTCGGGATCGGAACGTGCTCGGGAGCTGACACCGACAAGTTCACCCGATTTGCGCTAACGCCCCTCCCCGGCAAGATGGTAGGCGCACCGCGCATCAAGGAGTGCCTGGCAAACATCGAGTGCAAGGTCGTGGACTTCATCGAGCGCCACGACATTGTGGTGCTCGTGGGGCTCGCCGCCTATGTGGACCCTGCCCGCAAGGAGAAGCGGATGCTGCATGCGGTCGGCGATGGCACGTTCATCGTCGACGGACGGCGGCTTGACCGCCGCAAAGCGATGGTCTCGAAGCTGCCGCCCGGCGTATAGCGCACGACGTCGCCCGTCATCCGCCGAAGGTATCGGACGGCGATGCGGCGTCAGCCTTCGGTCAGTCGGCTTCGTCTTCGCGCCCTACCAGAGCCAGCGCGCGAGCCCGCCGGCCCATCTTCGTGGCTTGATGCACGATCGCCTCCTCGCGACCATGGGTGACCCAGATCTCTCCAGCCCCCGATTCCTCGATGGTGGCGATGATCTCCGGCCAGTCGACATGATCGGAGATGACGAGCGGCAACTCGACGCCGCGCTGGCGGGCGCGGCCGCGCACGCGCATCCAGCCGGAAGCGAACACCGTCAGCGGATCGGCAAGGCGGCGCGACCAGCGATCGGCCAGCGCGGAGGGCGGGCAAAGCACGATCTGGCCGGCGAGATCGGACCCGGCGTCGGCGGCGTGGCGCAGTTCGCCGAGCGGCACGCCGAACTGCTCGTAGAGTGCGCAGAGCGGGACGAGTGCGCCGTGCAGCCAGATCGGCTTATCGTAGCCGGCGCGACGCAAGAGCGCGATCAGGCGTTGTGCCTTGCCGAGCCCGTAAGCGCCGACGAGATGTGTGCGCTCGGGAAACCGCGCGAGCGAGGCGAGGAGCTTTGCGATCTCGCGGTCATCGGGCTCGTGCCGGAAGACGGGAAGCCCGAACGTCGCCTCGGTGACGAACAGATCGCAGGGCACGAGCTCGAAGGGGGCGCAGGTCGGATCGGGAGAGCGCTTGTAGTCGCCCGAGACGACGGCGCGTTGGCCCCGGTAGTCGAGCACGACCTGGGCGCTGCCGAGGATATGACCGGCAGGGACCAGCGTCACGGCGACGTCGCCGATGCGCCGCGTTTCGCCATAGCGCGCCGGCTCCGGCCTGTGGGCGGCGCCTTCGCCGAGCCTGATCCGCATCACCGCGAGCGTTTCCGGCGTCGCAAGCACCGCGCCGTGTCCGGGCCGCGCATGATCGGAGTGACCGTGGGTGATGACGGCCCGCTCCACCGGGCGCGACGGGTCGATGTAGAAACGACCCGGCTCGCACCAAAGGCCGGCGGCCTCCGGACGCAACCAGCTCTCAAAAGCAACCGGCACGGCTCGATGCTCCAGCAGGGCCGGTTTCGGTCCTGCCCGATTGCTGACGGGTCATGTCAGCCCGCACTGCGGGGAAGATGTCGCTCTCGCCATCCGGGGCATTCGGCACATCGGTTCAGCACGCCTCAGCCACGGCCCTCGAACGGCATGTTGGTCGCCTTGATCATCAGCTCGAAGACGTTGGTGTCGAGCGGCAGCGAGGCCATGTAGCGGATTGCCGAGCCGCAGTGCACGACGTCGAAGACGGGCTCCGGCATGATGTCGCCTCGCGGCTGCGGCACGCCGGCCTTCATGCGGCCGCCCATGTTGGTGTCGGCGTTGCCGATGTCGATCTGACCCGCGGCGATGTTGAACGGGCGGCCGTCGAGCGCGATGCACTTGGTGAGCCCGGTGATGGCGTGCTTGGTCGCCGTGTAGGCGACCGACTGCGGCCGGGGCACGTGCGCCGAGATCGAGCCGTTGTTGACGATCCGTCCGCCCTGCGGCTTCTGCTCCTTGAACATCCGGATCGCCTCCTGGGCGCACATGAAGCAGGCGGTCAGGTTGAGATCGACGACCCTCTGCCAGTCCTCGAGCTTGATGTCTTCCATCGGCCCGGCGGGAAGACCCATGCCGGCGTTGTTGAAGAGGAAGTCGAGGCGCCCGAATGCCTTCTTGGTCTCGGCGAACAGGCGCTTGACCTGATCCTGCTTGGTGACGTCGGTCGGCACGGCGAGCATCGCGCCGCCGCCGGCTTTGGCCATGGCGACCGTCTTGTCGAGCTCGTCCTTGCGCCGGCCGGCGATGACCACGTTCCAGCCGTCCTCCTGCAGCGCAAGCGCCGCCGCGCGGCCGATGCCAGTGCCGCCGCCGGTGATGATCGCGACCTTGTTCGTTGCCATGGCGTGTCCTCGTTGGATGATTGGGGAATGTCGATGCGAGAGGGCGGCTGCTAGCGCGACTTCGGCGTCCAGCGATAGGCCTTGGCGCAGGCGCCGCCCATGAGCATGGCGCGATCGCTTGCCGACAGGCGGTCGGTCTCGACGAACGGCCTGACGGCCTGCTCGTAGTTGACGACCGCGTAGGCCCGCGTCCAGTCCGTGCCCCACAGGCAACGGTCGATGCCCCAGGCGTCGAAGAGGCGCGCGAGCGGATCCCAGATGTCCGCGAACGGATAGGGCTCCTTCGAAAGGGTACAGGCGCCGGTGATCTTGATGACCGCGTTCTTGCGCTTGGCGAGTTCCAACACCTTTGGCAGGTCCGCCCACGGCTCGGCGGGGGCCGGCGGCGTGCGCGGCTGCAGGATCGCCATGTGGTCGATGATGAAGCGCGTGTCCGGATGGCGGTCGATCAGCGCCATGCCGGCGTCAATGTTGCCCCAGCAGAGGATGTTGACGGGAAGGTCGTGCTTGACGGCGGCGCGCAGGATCCGGTCGAGACCAGGATGGGCCGGATCGCGCTTTGCTTCCTTTGGCATCATGATCCGGACGCCGACGGCGCCGGGCGTGCGCTTCCACTCGGCGATGACGTCAGCGACAGCGGGATCGTCGGGATTGACGGGCTTCACGATGGCAAACCGGTCAGGATGCTTGCGCTGAACCTCGATGGCGTAGCTTGCGTCATACTGGTAGAGCGAGAATGCGGAGATGAAGATCGCACCGTCGACGCCGACCTTGTCCATCGCCGCCACCATCTCGTCACCGGTAACGTGCGGCGGCCAATTCGGAACGCTGTGCCACGGACGCTTCGGTGTGTTGGCCTCGTAAGCGTGGACCTGGGCGTCGATGATCATCAAAGGGTTGCTCCTCATAGGGCGCACGGTTTGACGGTGCGCGGTAGGTTTTGCGGGACCGTAGCAGGTGGCAACGGCCGTGCGGAAGTGGGTTCCATTGCAGTCCAAGCCGGGCAGCGCGTTGACAGGCTCAATCCAGCTTGAAGCCTTTGGCGCGAATGAAGGCCCCGAAATCGGCCCGCTCCGGGACGGCGTAGTGGCGCGCTTTCTCCTCGCTCCAGCCGTAGTCCGCGCAAATCCCGAAGCGGGCGACGTTGCGCTGCGCGCGGTAGGGGAAGATGCCGTTGCGGCGCCGGTCGTAGGCTTCGACAGCCTCTCGCGTCGCCGGCGTGAAGCGGTTGCGGTGGAGCGTAAGCGCGAGCGGCAGCCGCGCCGAGATGTTCATCGGCACTGCCGGCCGACCGAAGCCCATACCGGCAACGGGGAAAACGTGGTCGGGGAGCGCGAACATCTCGGAGACCTCGGCGGCGTGATTGCGGATGACGCTGACGGGGCAGCAGCCGAGGCCCGCCGCCTCGGCCGCCGTCACGAACGCCTGCAGTGCGATGGCGGCGTCGACCGCGGCATTGAAGAAGGCGTCGAGATGATCGTTGGCGAAGGGATGACCGCGCCATTCGTGCACCTGGCGCTGACGGCGGTTGTTGCCCAGGAAGACGAGAAAGTGAGGGGCTGCCGCAATCCACTCCTGGTCGGCGAGCAATGTGTTGATGCGGCTGCGGAGCACCGGATCGTCGACGATGAGAATATCGCGTCCCTGGAGATCGCTTTTCGAGGGAGCCGAGAGCGCGACCGCGCAAAGAGTCTCGATGAGGTCATTGCCGACCGGTTCCGGCTTGAAGCGGCGCACGACGCCGCGGTTGGCCATCCTCTGCAGCGCGACATTGGCTGCGACCTCGGCGTCGACCTTTGCGCCGAAGTCGCCGAAGCGCAGGTCGAGCGCGTCCTTGGTGCTTCTCATGATGTCTTGTCTCCCGAGGCGAGGCCGAGCGCCGCCTTGACCTGCAACAGATCCCTCCAAGCCTGCCGCTTGGCCGCGGGCGTGCGCAACAGGTAGGCTGGATGCAGCGTCGGCATGACGCGAATCCTGCGGCCGTCGACGTCGAGTTCGCGCCACCTGCCGCGGATGCGCAAGATGCCGTCGTCGACGCCGAGCACGGCTTTTGCCGCCGGACCGCCGAGGGTGACGATCACCTCGGGCGCGACCAGTGCGATCTGGCGCTCGAGGAAGGGGCGGCAGACGAGCGTCTCCTGCAGCGTTGGCGTGCGATTGCCCGGAGGGCGCCAATACACGGTGTTGGTGATATGGACGTCCTTCTCGGTGAGGCCGATGGCGGCCAGCATCCGGTCGAGCAACTGGCCTGACCGCCCGACGAAAGGCTTGCCCTCGAGGTCCTCCTCCCGGCCCGGCGCCTCACCGATAAGCATCAGGCGCGCTTGCGGGCTGCCTCGGTAGAAACAGAGATTCTTGGCGGTCGCCTTGAGGCTGCAGCCGTCGAAACGGCGCAAGGCAGCCTCGAGCGCCTCGAGCGTCGGGGCCTGACGGGCGGCCTCGCGTGCGGCCATCATGGCCGCGTCGGGCGGGGCTGTTGCAAACGCCTGTGTCGCCGACGGGGGCGAGGGCGGAGGGGACGGCCGCGGCGCGCTAGATGCGCGCGGCGGGGCCGTCTGGGCCGGCGACGGGCGGCTCGGGGTCACTTCGCCGTCCTCGCGCCCTGGCCATACGAAGGAGTCCCCCGGCGCCCGATCGGGCCTCGCGGTCCAGTCGATGGCTGTCTCCGTGGTTGCCACATCGACCCCTGCCGCACGCCACCAGGCGAGCAGCGCGAGCAACCGGTCCTGCTCCACGCGATCGATCATCGGCAACAGACTACCGGCCGGCGCCGGCGCCTGCCACCCCTCGTTACGCCCGCCTTCCCTTGACGGGTTCCCGCTCGCGACCTAATCGAGCATATGAAAACAGCGATCAGAGAGCGGGGCCCTGACAATGGCTGACACCCTGGCGGAGCTGCCGCCGCGAGAGGCGATGGAATTCGACGTGGTGATCGTCGGTGCTGGGCCGGCTGGCCTTGCGACCGCGATCCGGTTGAAGCAGCTCGCCGCCGAGCGCGGACACGAGCTTTCCGTCGTCGTGCTCGAGAAGGGCTCCGAGGTCGGTGCCCATATCCTCTCGGGCGCGGTGATCGATCCCGTCGGCCTCAACCGGCTCATCCCCGACTGGAAAGCCAAGGGCGCGCCACTCGAGACAGAGGTCGCCGACGACCGCTTTCTTTATCTCGGTCCCGCCGGTCAGATTCGCTTGCCGAACTTCCTGATGCCGCCGCTGATGAACAATCACGGCAACTACATTGCCAGCCTCGGCAACCTGTGTCGCTGGCTCGGCGAGCAGGCAACGGAGCTCGGGGTTGAGATCTATCCGGGATTCGCTGCCGCCGAGGTGCTCAGTGACGACTCGGGTGCCGTCATCGGGGTTGCGACCGGTGACATGGGGATCGGCAAGGACGGCAAGCCGAAGGACAGCTTCACGCGCGGCGTCGAGATCAAGGGCCGCTACACGGTGATCGCTGAGGGAGCGCGCGGCTCGCTTGCCAAGGAGATCATCGCCCGCTTCAAGCTCGACCAAGGCCGCGAGCCGCAGAAGTTCGGCATCGGCATCAAGGAGCTCTGGGAGGTTCGGCCCGAGAAGCACAAGCCAGGTCTCGTGCAACATTCGTTCGGCTGGCCGCTCGACAACCGCACGGGCGGCGGCTCGTTCCTCTATCACTACGGCGCGAACCTCGTTTCGGTCGGCTTCGTCGTGCACCTCAATTATCGCAATCCTTATTTGTCGCCCTACGAGGAGTTTCAGCGTTTCAAGACGCACGTCGCCATTCGCGACACTTTCGAGGGCGGCAAGCGCATCGCCTACGGCGCGCGTGCGATCACCGAAGGCGGCTGGCAATCGATCCCGAAGCTTGTGTTTCCGGGCGGCGTGCTGGTCGGCTGCTCGGCGGGCTTCGTCAACGTGCCGCGCATCAAGGGAAGTCACAATGCCATCCTCTCCGGCATCCATGCGGCCGAGGCGATTTTCGCGGCCGTCGCCGCGGGCCGCGCCCATGACCGGCTCGACGACTACGAGCAGGCGGTCCTCACCGGACCGATTGCTCGCGACCTGAAGCGCGTGCGGAACGTCAAGCCGCTTTGGTCGAAGTTCGGCACGGCGCTCGGCGTCGGCTTCGGGGGCCTCGACATGTGGCTCAACACCATCATCCCCGGGACCGGCCTCGGCTACACGCTGCGCCACGGCAAGCCGGATCACCTCGCGACCGGCAAGGCATCGCAGTTCAAGCCGATCGCCTATCCGAAGCCCGATGGCGTGCTGACCTTCGATCGGCTGACCAATGTGTCGTTCTCGGGGACCAACCATGAGGAGGACCAGCCGGCACACCTGAAGGTGAGGGACATGGCGCTGCAGCTCTCCTCGGAGCTTGGCGAGTTCGCGGGGCCTTCGAATCGCTACTGTCCGGCGGGGGTCTACGAGTGGGTCGATGACGGCGCGGGCGGAAAGCGGTTTCAGATCAACGCGCAGAACTGCGTCCACTGCAAGACGTGTGACGTCAAGGACCCGAACCAGAACATCACTTGGACGGTGCCGGAAGGCTCGGGCGGGCCAAATTATCCGGGGATGTGAGGTCGCCGCGGCCTAAGCACGATCGCGGCGACCGACAGCGTGCGTGACATCAAGATGACACGGCTTTGGACCAACGACGAGGTGAACGCGATCCGCAAGAAGAGGATCGAGCTTGCCAAGTCGCATCGTCCCCCGTAATCCGAGTA
>CAYWBX010000146.1:0-7179 GCA_964456015.1 uncultured Hyphomicrobiaceae bacterium
CGCCTCGAGCCGACCTTCGGCGGGATCAACCTCGAGGACATCAAGGCGCCCGAGTGCTTCGAAATCGAACGGCGGCTGCAGAGCCGGATGCGCATCCCTGTCTTCCACGACGACCAGCACGGCACGGCCATCGTCGTCGCCGCCGGCATCCTGAACGGCCTCAAGATCGTCGGGAAGAACCTTGCCGACGCCAAGCTGGTGACGTCGGGCGCCGGCGCAGCGGCGCTTGCCTGCCTCAACCTGCTGATGAGCCTCGGTCTCAGGCGCGAGAACATCTGGATCACCGACATCAAAGGCGTCGTCTACAAAGGCCGCAACGAGCTCATGAACCCCTACATGGAGCCGTTCGCGCAGCCGACCAGCGCGCGCACGCTCGCCGAGGTGATGCCCGGCGCCGACATTTTTCTCGGGCTCTCCGCCGGCCGCATCGTCACTCCGGAGATGGTGCGTTCGATGGCGCCGCGGCCGTTGATCTTTGCGCTCGCAAACCCGACGCCTGAGATTCTGCCCGAAGACGTGAAGGCCGTCCGCTCCGACGCCGTCATCGCCTCGGGCCGCACCGACTACCCGAACCAGATCAACAATGTTCTCTGTTTCCCCTTCATCTTTCGCGGCGCCCTCGACGTCGGCGCCACCACCATCAACGAGGAGATGAAGAAGGCCGCCGTCAGCGCGCTTGCCGGAATCGCCGAGAGCGAAGCCTCCGATATCGTGCTCGCCGCCTATCGTGCCGACTCCTTCGTGTTCGGCCCCGAGTACATCCTGCCGAAGCCGTTCGACCCGCGTCTCATCACCGAGATCGCGCCGGCCGTCGCCAAAGCGGCGATGGAAAGCGGCGTCGCGACGCGCCCGATCGCCGACTTCGAAGCCTACAAAGAGAAGCTCACCGGCTTCGTCTTTCGCTCCGGATTCGTCATGCGGCCCGTCTTCGATGCGGCCAAGCGCGCGCACGCGAGCGGCACGAAGCGGCTCGTCTTCGCCGAGGGCGAGCATCCTTACGTGCTCCAATGCGCGCAGCAACTTGTTTCCGAGCGGCTCGCCCGTCCGGTTCTGGTCGGCAATCGCGACAGCATCGAAAGGTCGCTGCCGCACCTCCAGCTCCGGATCCGGCCGGATCGCGACTTCGATCTCTTCGATCCCGAGACTGATCCCCGCATTCCCGCGCTGATCGAGGAATATCACAGGCTCGTCGAGCGGCGCGGCGTTTCGCCCTCGCACGCGCGCCGGGTCGTGCGCAACGGCGCGACTGTGGCCGCGGGCCTCTTACTGCGACGCGGCGATGCCGATGCCATGATCTGCGGCGCCGTCGGCCGCTATCTGACCCAGTTGCGCCACGTCTCGGAAGTCGTCGGCAAGCGGTCCGACATTCGCGGCTTCGCAGCGCTGTCTGCGGTGATCCTGCCGACGGGACCCCTGTTCATCGCGGACACCTATGTCTCCTACGACCCGGATCCCGAAAAGCTCGCCGAAATCACGACACTGGCCGCCGCCGAGGTCCGCCGGTTCGGGATCGAACCGAAGGTGGCGCTGCTCTCGCACTCGAATTTCGGCAACGAGGACACGCCGTCCGCGCGCAAGATGCGCGAGGTGCTGGCGCTGCTCTCCGTCTGGCAACCCGGGCTCGAGGTGGAAGGCGAAATGCACGCCGATGCTGCGCTCTCACCCTTCATCCGCGAGGAGATCTTCCCGAATTCGCGGCTCAAAGGACCGGCCAATCTGCTGATCGCCCCGGGACTCGACGCAGCGAACATTGCCTTCAACCTGCTGAAGGTGACTTCCGGCGCCGTCGCGATCGGCCCGATCCTGCTCGGTGCAGCGAAACCGGTGCATATCGTCACGCCGTCAGTCACGGTGCGCGGTCTCCTCAATATGTCGGCCATCGCCATTGTCGACGCCGCGCGGCGGGATGCTTCCATCACCGGCTGAAATGCCCGGATAAGCTTCGCTCATTATCCAACGCGGTCGCCGCGGCCTATAGGTTTGCGATTGGCGGGTGCCGAACGCGCTTGGAGTCCTTCCAGGGGTGCCGGAGCCCGGCTTGCCAGCGCGGTGCGCCATGTCTTCGGCAATCATGGAGGCGCAGCTTCTGCGGCTCCTCTCTACCGATCCCGAGCTGGCGCGGCGCCGATGCCACGCCGAGCGCGGCCCTGGCGGCGGGGTCAGAGTTTTCGCGGGTGCGTCCTTGGTCGGCACCTGGTACTGGACCCGAGCCCATTTCGAATTCGTCCCGGCCTCGGGGCCGCCGCAAGGGGTAAGGCTGCAGACGGCGGCACAGGCGCTGATCCACACCCGCAGACGGCTGACGAAACGCCTGTGAGCGACGGATCGAATGCGCTTCCAGGCTCCGGGGCCGGCCACGGTCACATGGCGCGAAGCCGCCTGCGTCGCACGCCTCACATCCTGGTGCCGGCGGTCCAACCGCCGTCAACGAAGAGCGTCGTGCCCGTGACGAAGCTGGCATCCTCGCAGGCCAGGAACAGGATGGCGCGGGCGATCTCGCGCGCCTCGCCCCATCGGCCGAGCGCGTGGATGTCGCGGATCCTGGCGGCCATCTCCGCATCCTGGAAGTAACGCTCGGTGAGGGGCGTGCGCGTCACGCCGGGGCCGACCGCCGTGACCCGGATCCCCTTCTCGCCAAGCTCCATCGCCATCTCTTTGGTCAATCCGACGACAGCGTGCTTGGAGGCCGTGTAGGCGGCCCGGCGCGGTGCCGCGACCGCGCCGAGCGTCGAGGCGATGTTGACGATCACTCCCTTACGCCCGCCGGCGACAAGCCGGCGCGCAAAGGCCTGCGAGACGAGGAAAGTGCCCGTCACGTTCACGTCCATGACCTTGCAAAACTGCTCGTGCGTGAGCTCGAGCACGGGCGAGATCTCGCGGATGCCGGCGCTGTTGAGCAGCACGTCGAGCCGGCCGAGCCGCTTCTCGGCTGCCTCGATGAAGGCCGAGACGGCATCCGGCTTCGTCACGTCGCAGGCGAAGGCATGGGCCCGACCACCCTTCTTGGTGATCTCCTCTGCGGTGCGCTCCGCCATCCGGATGTCGACATCGCCTGCTGCGATCACGCCTCCCTCGGCCGCGAACTCGAAGGCGCTTTCCCGCCCGATGCCGCTGCCCGCGCCCGTGATTACAATGCCCTGGTCCTTGAATCGCATCGGCTCCTCCATCCTGCATCGTGCCGGGCCAGAGTGCCTTGGCGGCACGTAACCCGGCAAGCGACCGGGAAGCGCAGAATGTGCGGGACTGCCTTGCGGGGCCGCGAGGCGGCTGCCGGTTCAGGCGCAGCGTAAACCGTGCTGGGCCCTCACCGCTGCGGCGAATGCCTCGAACAGCGCGCGGTTAATCGGGTTCCTGTGCGCGTCGTACTCAGCATGCCACTGCACGCCGAGCGCAAAACCCTTCGCGTCGGCGATGCGGATGGCCTCAATGGTGCCATCCTCCGCGACGCCTTCAACGACGACGCGCCGGCCCGGCGTTTCGATCCCCTGCCCGTGCAGCGAGTTGACCTTGATGACGTCGGAGCCGAACAGCCGCGCGAAGACGCCGCCTGGCACGAGACGCACCTCGTGCCGATCGGCGAAGACTACCGTCGGGTCGGGATGCACCTCGCCGTTGGCGAGCCGAGGCATCCGGTGATTCATGCGTCCCGGGATCTCGCGAATTTCCGGATGCAGCGTTCCGCCGAAGGCGACGTTCATCTCCTGCAGACCGCGACAGATGCCGAGCACCGGCACCGCACGCGCAACGCAAACCTCGACCAGGGCGAGCGCCATGGCGTCCCGGCGCTCGTCGTAGGGCTCGTGTGCGGGGTGCGGTTCCTGTCCGAACCGGGTCGGATGAACGTTGGCGCGCGCACCTGTGAGAACGATCCCGTCCACGATGTCGAGCAGCGCGCTAATGTCCGTGATCTCAGGCGCGCCGGCGAAGATCAACGGCAGCGCGCCGACGACTTCCGCTACGGCGCGCAGGTTTCGCTCGCCGCAGATCTGGGCGGGAAAACGGTTCTCGACGATATGCGTGTTGCCGATGACGCCGACCACCGGCCGTCCCCTACTGCGCGCACTCATGAGGTCACCGGATGTCCTGGAAGGCCGCGTCGAGACGGTCGAGCGCCTCCTCGAGAATTGAGCGCGGGGTGGCGAAATTGAAGCGCAGCCATGTCTCGCCGCCGGGCCCGAACTGGGGACCGGGACTTGCGAATATGCGCGCGCGCTTGGCGACCCGCTCGGCGACGTCGGCGGGCTTGAGGCCTGTGCCTGCGAAGTCGACCCAGGCGAGATAGGTGCCGCCAAGGCGCATGGACCTCGCTCCAGGGGCTGCGGCCTCGATACGCCGGTCGAAGAGATCGCGATTGTCCCTCAGGTAGGGGATCAGCGCATCCAGCCACGCCTCGCCGGTCCGCCACGCCGCCTCGGTCGCGATCATGCCGAACGTGTTGTAGGAAGCGAGTCCGCTTGCAAGGATACGCTGGTCTAGGCGCCGCTTGATATCGGCGTTCGAGGTGAAGCAGGCGCCGACATGCGCACCTGCCAGATTGAAGGTCTTGGTCGCGGCCACGCACGTAATCAGCCGGTCGGCGATGTGAGGCGCCGCGGAGAGCGTCGGCGTGTGGGTGTTGCCGGGATAGACGAGGTCGCAGTGAATCTCGTCCGAGACGAGAATGAGGTTGTGCCGGTCACAGAATGCTGCGAGTTCGCGAATCTCGTCCGGCGTCCAGATCGTTCCACCGGGATTGTGCGGGCTGCAGAAGAACACCACTTTGCTGCGCGGAGTGAGCTTCCTCGAAAGCGCGTCGAGGTCCATGGCGTAGCGGCCGTTCGTCTCGACGAGCTGGGCGTCGAGAATCCTGCGGTCGTTCGCCGTGATGATCCGTCGGAAGGCGTGATAGGCGGGCGGAAAGACCACGATCTCGTCCCCGGGGTCGGTCACCGCCTGCAGGATGAGCCCGAGGCCTGAGACAATCCCTGGGGTCGGGCTCACCCAGGCCGGATCGACCTTGAGCTTGTGCCGCCGCTGCATCCAATCCGCGAGCGCCTCGGCCCAGCTTCCGGTGTCGGCGTAATAGCCGCTCGTTGCGCGCTGAACCTCCTCCATGAGGGCCGCCGTGACGCCGGGCGGCGCCGCGAAATCCATGTCCGCCACCCACATCGGAATGGCGTCAGGCGCGGTGATGCCGGAGACCTTGGCGATGTTGTCCCACTTGGAAGCATGCGTCCCGCGGCGGCTGATGACGCGGTCGAAATCGAACATATTGCAAAGCCTTTCGCGCTGGCCGGGGCCTCGACCGGCGCATTTGATGCGAGGGGCGGCGGCTGCGGTCAAGCGAGCATCTTCGCGCAGCAGGGGAAACGCGGCATCGGGTTTGCCGGTCGGGCATTGGGGGCTGCCAGCGTCAGCTATCGCACCGCACCATCGAGCCGGCGCGGCAGAACCCCGAGAATTGGTGCGATTCGCTCGATGATGCGCGCGGTTGTCGGCGCGGCGTTGACGCCGGCCGTGATCTGTCCCTGGCTCGCCTCGACCGGCTGCGGCTCGAACAACGACACCAGGGTGACGTACTGCGGCCGGTCCATGGGAAAAGCCCCAAGGAAAGAGGCAATCACCGACCGGCGCCGGTAGCCGCTTTCGCCCGGCATCTCGGCGGTTCCGGTCTTTCCGCCGACGCGATAGGCGGCAACCTCGGCGCGCCTGCCGGTTCCCTTGGGCGTCGTTACGTTGAGCCGCATGACCTCGCGCAGAGCCTCGACGGTTGGCGCCGACAAGATCCTCTCGCCTGGAGGCGGGGCGCCGTCGGTTACCAGGAATCGGGGCGTGACCCGGAAGCCGCCGTTGACCAGCGTCGCCGCCGCCGCCGCGAACTGAATCGGGGCGACGGCAAAACCGTGGCCGTAGCCGATCGTCACGGTTTCTATGCGGTCCCACCGCTGCGGCAGCATCGGCGGCGCGACCGGCCCGGCCTCGGTCCGGATGGGCTCGGTGAGCCCCATTCGCGCCAGGAACGCGAGCTGCTCGGCCGCTCCCGCCTCGAGCGCCATCAGGCCCGCGCCGACGTTCGACGATTGCAGGAAAATGTCCCGCACGCTGAGCCGCTGCTGCGCCGGATGCAAATCCCTGATCGTATAGCGACCGATCTCGATCGGGCGCGTCGTGTCGTAGGTCTTCTCGAGCGTCGCCGTTCCGCCGTCGAGCGCCATCGCCACGGTCATCAGCTTGAAGATCGAGCCGAGTTCGAAGACTCCGCCCTGCAGGCGGTCGGGACGGGAGGCATCCATCGCCTCGGCAGGGCGGTTCGGATCAACCGACGGCAGCGACACGGCGGCGATGACCTCACCCGAGCGAGCTTCGAGAACGAGACCGGCGGCGCCGCTGGCCCCGAACCGGCGCATCGCCCCGCCGAGCTCGTCCGTCACGGCGTGCTGAACCCCGAGATCCATCGCGAGCCGCACCTGCCGCGCCTGTGGCGAAGCCCATACGTGGGTGCCGACCTCTGCGGTCCGCTCATCGATGAACCGCTCGATGCCACTCTGGCCGCGATTGTCGACGTTGACGTGGCCGATGACGTGGCCGACCAAGGCACCCAGCGGGTAGACGCGCTTGGGCTCGCGCCGAAAAGCCAGACCAGGCAGTCCGAGCTCGTGCACGCGCTGTGCCTCGATCGGCGTCAGGCCGCGGCGAATCCATTGGAAGCGCCGCGACCGGTCGGCGAGGCTGCGTCTGAGCTGCGCCGCGTCGAGGCTCGGCAGCGTTTGGCTGAGCTTCTCAACCACCTCGTCAAGGTCGACGATCAGCGCAGGATCGGCATAGAGCGACGGCGCGAGAAGGTCCGTCGCGATGAGGCTCCCGTTGCGATCGACGATGTCGGGTCTGAGTGAGAAGCGCGCGATCGGCTCGACCGCACTGAGCCTAGCCTCCCCGCGCGGCACGAGCGCGAGCCGCAGCACCTGGCCCGCGATTGCCCCAAGTGCGATGATGAGAATGAGCGCGAGCGCGGCGATTCGCTGTCGCTCGCCCCGCAGCGGCGGCCCGTCACCCAGGAAAGGCCCGGCCGGGGCGAGCTGCATGACCTCACCTCCGCGACGATCGGCTTTCGGGTGGTTCCGTCTCGGAGCGGTCGAGCATGCGCGCGATCGGGTCCTCGAACGGCTGGCCCAGGCGCAGATATTGCCGCTCGCGAATGGG
>CAYWBX010000147.1:0-7177 GCA_964456015.1 uncultured Hyphomicrobiaceae bacterium
GTGGGTTTCTGCTGTGGCAGACGATCCGTTCTGACCTCTACTTCTGCGAGGTCAACTGGCCCGGATTTCGCCAGGTCGACTTCCTGAGGGCGTTGCGTGCGTACGCGGCCAGGGCTGGTCATCCTTCGTGACGACGATGACGTCGTCACGGCTTCCCAGCACCTCTGGCCGCGGCCCGCGAGATGATTCCGCGTAGGTCGGGCCGCATGATCAATATCGCCTCGGTTGGCGGGTAAGGCTTTGCCGGCACGTCCAACGCCATCTACGCCGCCTCGAAGGGCGCGGTCATCAGCCTGACCAAGACCGCCGCCCAGCAGCTCGGGCCGCATAACATTTGCGTCAACGCCGTGTGCCCAGGGATCGTCAAAACGGCGATCCTCGAAGACCTGATGCGCACGCGTGCGCTGAATGAGAACAGAAGCGTCGAGGAAATCGAGGCGAGTCTTGTGGAGCAGGTACCGCTGAGGCGCGCAAATATGCCCGAGGACATTGCCGACCTTGTCGTATTCCTCGCCTCGCCCGCCGCCAAGAACATCTCCGGTCAGTCGATCAACGTTGACGGCGCGCTCGTCCCGCACTGAGCGCGGTCGGAAGATCCATTGGACTCACAAGCCCTCCAATCGAAGCCGAACTTCCTGACCCTGGCGCGGCCAGGCCGCAGGGGGCGCTCTCTCTGCCTGGTCGGGGCCGCGCCCAGATGTGCCCGGCTCGCGGATCGGAAATCCAATGGCGGCCCTTGTCAGCCGGAATGATCCGGCGCGAAATATGTTTATGAGCGTCGCCGCTGCGGTGGAGCAGCTTGGCGGTAAAGCCAGCGGAGGATCTGATGAAGGGTGTCGTATTCCTGGGCGACCGGAAGCTTGAACTGCGCGAGTTTCCCGATCCGACGCCGGGGCCTCGAGACGTTGTGCTCGAGATTAAAGCCTCCGGCATGTGCGGCAGCGACCTGCACAACTACCGCGCGCCGGCAAGCTCGTTCGGTGCGGTCACCGGCGGCATCAAGCGTGAATCGGGAATCATCGCCGGCCACGAGCCGTGCGGCGTTGTCGTTGCCGTCGGCTCGCAGGTGTCGGAGAAAGAGGCGCGGATCGGCCAGCGCGTCATGGATCATCACTACGACGGCTGCGGGAACTGCAAGCACTGCCGCGGCGGCTGGACGCAGATGTGCCTCGAGGGCACCGTCGTCTATGGCTCCGGCGGTCATGGCGGCCATGCCCGCTACATGAAGGTGCCGGTGCACACCCTGGTGCCGCTCCCCGACAGCCTCTCCTTCGTCACCGGCGCTGCCATCTCCTGTGGCACCGGCACCGCCTTTGGTGCGCTGAAGCGTCTGAACCTTCAGGGCGGCGAGACGATCGCGATCTTCGGACAAGGTCCTGTCGGTCTCTCCGCGACCCAGCTGGCCGTAGCCATGGGCGCTCGCGTCATCGCCCTCGATGTCTCGCCCGAGCGCCTCGCACGGGCAAAGGAGTTCGGGGCGGAGATCACCATCAATGCCAAGTCAAACGACGTCGTGACGGCGATTCGCGATCTCACGCACGGGGAGGGGGCGCACAAGACGCTCGACTGCTCCTCGGCGCCGGATGCGCGCGCCGCCGCAGTCCGCGCGGTGCGGGCGTGGGGTACGGCCTGCTACGTCGGCGAGCGGGGCCAGGTTACGCTTGACGTATCGCCGGACATCCTGCGCCGACAGGTGACCATCGTCGGCTCGTGGACCTTCTCCAAACAGGGGCAGGCCGAATGCGCCGAGTTCGTCGCCGACCGCAACATCGACGTCGAGAAGCTCTTTACACATCGCTGGAAGCTCGAGCAGGCGGAAGAGGCCTACCGGCTCTTTGACACCCAGACGACCGGCA
The DNA here is from genome assembly GCA_964456015.1 of uncultured Hyphomicrobiaceae bacterium. Taxonomy (GTDB): domain Bacteria; phylum Pseudomonadota; class Alphaproteobacteria; order Rhizobiales; family Hyphomicrobiaceae. The sequence goes on from CAYWBX010000147.1 coordinate 1,857, forward strand.
AGGGCGTGATCCTGCCGTCGTGACCGCTTCTGCTTCACGCCGTGCGAGCGGAGGACATTGAGGAGAGTGCAACATGCAGCCGCTCGGGCATGGTCTTTATTGGCAGGACATCAAGATCGGCGATCGCTTCAAGACGTTCGGGCGCACGATCACCGAGACCGATATCGTAAACTTCATCTCGGTGACGGGGATGCTCGAACTTCTGTTCACCAACGAAGTCTATCGGCAGACAGAGAGCACGATCAAAGGGCGCCTGGCACCGGGCGCCCTCGTCTTCTCGATGGCCGAGGGCCTGACGATCCTCGGCACCATCCAGGGCACCGGCATCGCCTTTCTCGGCATGGATATGGAGATTAAGGCGCCGACGCTTGCCGGCGATACCATCCATGTCGAAATCGAGGTCACCGAGTTGCGCAGAGCCTCGAAGGGAAACCGCGCCATCGTCCGGACCGAGAACCGCGTCATCAATCAGCGCGGCGAGACGGTGATGATCTACCGCCCGCTTCGCATGATGAAGGGCCGGCCGGAATGATGCTGCGCGCGATTGCCGCAACGCGCGACAGTGCCACCTTCTAACCCGCCTCGCTGCGCGCCTGCCGCCGCATCTCGGCCCACTGCGCCGGCGTCCATTTAAGCAATTCGGTCGTACCGCTGCCGCCGTCCGACAGGAACTGCCGGCCGCCGTCGATGACGATCGTGGCACCGTTGATGTAACCCGCCTGATCCGAGACGAGATAGCTCGCGAGATTTGCGAGCTCGGCATGATCCCCGGGCCGCGCCAACGGGATCTCGTCACCGAGCTCGCGCTTCATGCCCGCTGGCCTGAGCCGCTGAGAGGCACCCTGCGTTGGGAACCAGCCCGGCGCGATGGCGACCGTCCGGATGCCCTTGCCGCCCCACTCGACGGCGAGACTCTGCGTCATCGCCTGCAGGCCGGCTTTCGCCATGGCCGAAGGAACGCGGAAAGCCGCACCCTTGAGCGCCGAAAGCGTGAGGATGGATAGCACCACACCCCGGTGCCCGCCGTCGATCCAGCGTCGACCCGCGCCGACGGTGCAATAGGCCGCACCATGCAGTACCGTGTTGAGCACCGCGTCGATGGCGCGCGGAGACAGCCGGTGCGTCTCAGCGATGAAATTGCCGGCGGCGTTGTTGACCAGGACGTCGAGTGGCCCTGTTGCCCAGATGGCATCGAGCATCGCCTCGACTGCCGCGGCGTCGCGAATGTCGCAGCGATGCACATTCACCCTGCCGCCGGTTTCGGTCGAGAGGTGCTTGGCCGTCGCCTCGAGCACGTCGCTCCTGCGGCCGCAAATGAAAATCTCCGCCCCGAGTTCCAGAAAGCGCCGCCCCATGCTGGCGCCAAGGCCGGTGCCGCCGCCGGTCACCAGAATGCGCTTTCCCTTGAGCAGGTCCCGCTCGAACATGCCGTGCGCCTCTCTTTGGCCCCACTTCGCCCCGCCGCCGCCAACGCATAGTGCACCCGCCACGGCCCCGCAACCTGCGTCACCGCCTGGAACGCGTTAGCTTCTCGCAACATGTGCAGCAGGTTAGCGCACGATTGCCCGATGCGGGGCGGAATCCGCGGTGTCATGAATGGCACATGAACGGCGGCTTCTGTCCCCGTTCATCCGCGCGCCGTCAGTCTGCCACGCGGGAGGGAGGGTGCGCTCGCGCGCACGTCGTGCAGGAGGATCCCGTCATGTCACGTTTGCTCTTGTCAGCAGGCATTCTTGCAGCATTCGCGATCGCCGGCGCCGCCCCCGCTCGGGCGGCAGATCTCGACTACCGCGGACCCGCCGACCGTTGGTCCTCGGCCTATGAGGACCCGCGCTACGCCGACATCTACGGGCCGCCGCCCCACCATTATGGCGGGCCCCTCGCGGGTTACGATCGTCCGGCCCCCCCGCCGATCCCGCCGGGTTACGTCTACCGCGACCGGGGCTACGACCCCTACGCGCCCCGCTACACCGAACTGCCGCGCCCGCCACTGCCTTATCGCGAGGGATGCCTGCCGAAGGCCGAGATCAAGCATCGCCTGCTCGCCGACGGCTGGCGCGACTTCCACGACCTTGAGCGCGTGGGGGACATCGCGGAGGTCAATGCGCGGCGCCCCAACGGCGATCTCTACTTCTTGCGCATCGACCGCTGCACAGGCGACATTGTCTCGAGCCGCCTTCTCGAGCGCGGCTACGGACCCTATGCGCACGACGGCGCCAGCCGCTGGGGCCGACCCTACTACTGATTGCATATGCGATGCACACGGCTCTCCGCCACCGACGTAGGTGAAGGCCGAGCGAGCACGCGCTAGGCTCGGTCCGATGGCGCTGCTATAGGGAACGGGCGCGAGGCGCGCGATTCGCGCGTCTCCCGCGTCTCCCGTCGTCCCCGTGCACGACATCGTGGCTGACATCGCAGGCGCGGCGTGCCCCTCGACGTCTGTCGCCGCGCAAGGAGCAGTCCTGGACATGACTCTGGTTGCCCTGGCGCGCAATCCCGTTCCGAGCGGGGCCATCGTCGGCGAGTTCAAGGGCCATGACGGCGTAAGGCTCCGCTTCGCCCGCTGGCCGGCGACCCGCGCTCCCCGGCGCGGCACGGTTTGCCTGTTTCCAGGCCGCGGCGAGTTCATTGAGAAGTATTTTGAGACCATCGCCGACCTGCAGCGGCGGGGCTTTGCGGTCGCCATTCACGATTGGCGCGGCCAAGGCGGCTCGGACCGCCTCCTGCCCGACCCGCGCAAGGGCCACGTCCTGAGCTTTGCCGAATACGACCGCGATCTCACGCGCTTCATGAAGGACATCGTGCTTCCCGACTGCCCGCCGCCCTTCGTTGCCCTCGCCCACTCCATGGGCGCCAACATTCTCCTGCGCCACGCGACGGTGCAGGGCTCCTGGTTCGACCGGATGGTGCTCACTGGGCCCATGCTTGGCTTTGCCGACGAGAAGGTGCCGGTGCCTCAACTGATCGCCAGGATGTATGCCGAGCTTTGCGGCTGGGGCTTTCTCGGCAGGCGCTATGTTCTAACCGGGTCGGACCAGCCGGAGGAGGCCCGGGAATTCGAGGGCAATGCACTCACCAGCGACCGCGAGCGCTACAACCGCAACCGCCAGATCATCGAGATGGCGCCACACCTCGCCCTTGGATCGCCGACCGTTGCCTGGCTGCGCGCCGCCTATCGGGCGAGTCGCCGTCTGATGCGCCGGGAGTTCGCGCTCTCCGTCCAGGTCCCGCTGCTTTTGGTCGCGGCTGGCAACGATCGCATCGTCTCGGGCGCCGCCATCGACACGCTCGCCTCCCGCCTCAAGATCGGCGCCAAGGTGGTTCTCGGCGGTTCACTGCACGAAATTCTCCAGGAGCGCGACGAGATCCGAGAGCGGTTTTGGGCCGCCTTCGACGCTTACCTCGGCGTGAACGCCGCAGCGGCATGAAGCGGCAGGCGAAGCAGGGCCGGCCCCCTCCTTCGGTCACATCATCCGGTCAGGCTCAGCCGTCGACTCGCGACAGCACCCTGAGCGCGGCCTCATGCAGCCGCCGGTCACCCGCTGCAACGATTCGACCGCCTGCTTCCGGCCGATTGCCATCCCATGTGGTGATGACGCCGCCCGCTTCCTCAATGATCGGAATAAGCGCCATCACGTCGTGCGGCTTGAGCCCGCACTCGGCGACGAGATCGAAATGCCCTGCGGCGAGCAGGCAGTAGGCGTAACAGTCGCCGCCGTAGCGCGTCAGCCGCGCCCGCTTCTTGAGGGACACGAAAGCCTCAAGTTCCCGTTCACTCAGGAGATCGGGGCTCGTCGTCGCAATCATGGCATCGTCGAGTCGCGGGCACGCGCGGGTTTTGACCCGGCGGGAGCGACCGTCCGCCCCGCGCCAGCGGGTACCATCGCCCGCCGCCGTGACGCGCTCGCCCGTGAACGGCTGATCCATGACGCCGAGCACCGCTGAGCCCGAATGCGCAAGGCCGATCAGCGTCCCCCAGAGTGGCGTGCCGGTGATGAATGCCTTGGTGCCGTCGATCGGATCGATCACCCACGTGTAAGGCGAGGATCCTTGGGTCGCGCCAAACTCCTCCCCGAGCACCCCGTGGTCGGGATGCGTCGCCTTGAGGTGTCGCCGGATAGCCCGCTCGGCCGCCTTGTCGGCCGCCGTTACCGGATCGAATCCGTTCTTTCCCGCCTTGTTCTCGACCGCGACGGCGCGCCGGAAAAACGGGAGCACCGCCTTGCCGGCGAGATCGGCGAGTTCATGGGCGGTCTGAGCGAGCACCTTGATTTCGCGCGCCGAGGGCTTTGTAGGACCCATGCCTTATCCCTTTGCCTGGCGCAGGAACTCGGCAGCACCCGCTCCGAGTAAGCGCGGCAGATGGTTGTAGACGTAACGACAGCCGTTGCCGAGCACTTCACCGAGCGTTTCCGCCGTCGCCGGCATTCCCGCGATCTTGCCCCTGGACCTGATTCGGGCGAGCGCCGCCCGGATCGCCTCGGCAACCGGTGGCGCCTTCGGATTTCCCGGATACCCCATCGACTGCGAAAGGTCAGACGGACCAATGAAGAAGACGTCGATTCCCGGTACCTCGAGGATCTCGTCGATATTGGCGATCGCCTCCGCGTGTTCGATCTGTACGGCAACGAGCGATATGGCGTTCTGCTGGTCGGCGAAATCGGACATTCGCCCGCCGAGACCCCATCTGTCGGGCCGCGTTCCAGCCGCAAGCCCGCGCGCCGCTCCCGGGCCGAACTTCACCGCCGCCACCGCCTGTTCCGCGTCCGCGCGCGAATTGATGTGCGGCACCTGCACGCCTTTGACGCCGCGGTCCATCACCGCTTGAATATCGGCCGAGGCATTGCTGCGCGGCCTCGCAATCGGCGTGATGCCTGAAGCGTCGGCCGCCATAGCCATGATCTCGACGTCGGCGAGGGAAAGCGAGCCGTGCTCGCAATCGAGCAGCACCCAGTCGAAGCCGGCATAGGCCAGCATCTCGACGAGCTGCGGCGCGGGAAACATCAGCGACACGCCGAGCGCCGCCTCGCCCGCACCCATCTTCACCTTCATCGCGTTAGCCATCATGTGTTCCTGGCCAAGGGCGCCGCCCGGCGCTCCCGCACGGCGACCTGTTCCCGGTGCAGGAGGTAGAGACCGGCCGCGACCACGATCCCGATCCCCGTGAAGGCAAGCGCATCGGGGATATGGCCCCAGAGCACATAGCCGAGCAGCAGCGCCAACAGAATAAGTGAATACCGGAACGGCGCCACCACAGGAATCTCGCCCGTGCGCATGGCGACGATACCGAGATAGTACGCGAAATAGAGGGATACCGCCGC
>CAYWBX010000148.1:0-6348 GCA_964456015.1 uncultured Hyphomicrobiaceae bacterium
ACTTCATGTTGGTCTCCAGTCTTGCAGGTCGCACCACGGAAATGGTCAGTCGCTAGGCAACCTCTACGGTGGTCCTCGTTTGCGTCGGACGCTACCGGTCTCGTCGCTTGAGGTGCCTCAAGTCGATCATTCCCGGCACGGTCCGCGGGTCGGCAATGCCGGGAAATATCGTGTGCTTCTGGATCTTCTGCGTTCCGGTCGTCGGCAGCTCGCGCGTGAAGTAGATCCAGCCCGGCGGCTTGTAGTAGGCGAGCCGCTCGTTGGCGAAGCGGAAGATGTCCTCGGCCGTCGCCCGGTCGCCTGTCCCCACCTTCAGGACGATGCAAGCCAGAACCTCCTCCTCGCGCACCTCGTCTTTGACGGCGAGGACGGCGGTCTGCGCCACGTTCGGATGCGTGAGAAGCAGGGCTTCCACCTCTGCCGCCGCGATGTTCTCGCCGGACCGCCGGATGATGTTCTTCTTGCGATCGACGAAGTGGAGCATGCCGTCAGCGGCGCGATAGACGGTGTCGCCCGTGTGCCACCAGCCGCCGCGCCAGCCCTTTTCCGTTTCTTCCGGATTCTTGAGATAGCCCGAGAACGCGCCGCGTCGCGGGGTCGCCGCCGAGTGACGGACGACGAGTTCGCCCGGCGTCCCGTCGGGGACGTCCCGGTCCGCATCATCGACGACCTTGGCCTCGAGGCCGGGCCGGGAATACCCGAACGCGCGTGTGCCCACTTTGCGATCCGGTGCCCCGGCGGTCGCCAGAACCCGGCAGAATTCGGTCATTCCCCACACCTCGACCAGCGGAAAACCGAATCGCGCCTCGAAGGCCGCATGAAGCTGCGGCTCGACGCCCGCGCCGAATCCGAAACGCACGCGGTGCTGTCGGTCGGCCGCCGACGCGGGCTGAAGCATCAGCATCTGAATGACGACGCCCAGATAGTGCACGACGCTCGCGCGCGTCTCGGCCACCTCGCGCCACCAGCGCTCGGGGTGGAAGCGGTCCGGCTGCACCTGACAGCTCCCGGAAAGGATCGCCCCCATTAGCGAGACCACACCGGAGTTGAGGTGGTAGAGCGGCAGCGGATTGTAGATGCGGTCGCCCGTTACGATCTGCGCCGGCTCGCCGATCGTGATGTAGCGTTCGCCCATCGCGACTTCGTAACCGTGCGAGATGATGCACCCCTTGGGCCGCCCGGTGGTTCCAGACGTGTAAAGGATGCAGGACTCGCTTGTGGGCGTCACGGCGAGCGACAGCCGCGGGGTCCTGGGAGGGGGAAGCGGCTCGTCATCGCCGACGAACCGGACCGGCGGCCTGTGCCCGCTCGCCGCCAAGCCCTCCTTCAGCTGCGCAGCCCTGGAGGCTACCGCCAGGACCAGTTCGGGTTCGGAATGCTCGAGCAGGTAGGCGATCTCGGCTGGCCGGTAGTCGGGATTGATCGGCACGCAGGAGACGCCAAGGATATTGAGCGCCAGCCGGTAGGGGAAGTGCTCGGGCTGATTCTCGAGCAGCAGCGCCACGCGGTGGCCGGGACCAAACCCCGCTCTTGTAAAGGCGTCGCAAATCTTGCCGATGTGGCGATCGGCGTCGCCATAGGTGATCTCGTACCCGTCGGGCAGATAGTGCCGGTCCTTGTTTGCCGGTACCGCGATGAAGGCGTTCTGCCCGTGCCGGCGCACGGTCTGCGCCCACACCTCGCCAATCGTCTCCTGATCGCGCAGCTTTTGCATCTTCGCTCTCACGAATTTGGACCCCGATCCATCGAGATCGGCTGCCAGCGCTTCAGCCCGGATTTCGCGAGCACCTCCGGATTGACGCACGACATTGGCCAGCGGCCGGAGAGCACGTTGGCGATCTCCTGGCCGACGCGCCGCCGGCGTGCCGGATCGAAGCGGGCCGACGCCGACGCGTTGTGCGGCGACAGAATGACGTTTTTCATCGCAAAGAGCGAGTTGTCGAGCTTCGGCGGCTCGGTCTCGAAGACATCGAGCCCGGCGCCCGCGATCCAGCCTTCCTGCAGCGCCTTGATGAGGGCTGCCTCGTCGACGGTCGGTCCGCGTCCCGTATTGATGAAGATCGCCGTGCTCTTCATCTTGCGGAAGTGCTGCTCCTTCAGGAACCGCTGAGCCTCCGGGGTCGCCGGCATGTGCATCGAGATGAAGTCCGAGCGCTCAAGCAGCTCGCCGAGGCTGACCGGCTCGACGCCATGGCTCGCGATGGTGCGCTCGTCGACGAAGGGATCGTAGGCGATGAGCCGTAGGCCGAACGGCCGGGCGCGCTCGGCCACCGCGCGAGCCACCCGCCCGAAGGCGATGAAGCCAAGTGTCTGGCCCATGAGACGGGGGATCTTGAGCAGGACGGGCCGGCCTTCAGCCCACCGTCCCTCGCGCACCATGCGGTCTTGCTCGATGCACCGGCGATGCGTGGCGAGCAGCAGCATCATGGCATGATCGGCGACTTCCTCGATGAAGGTGTCGGGGCAGTTGGTCACAGGAATGCCTTTTGCCGTCGCAGCGGCGACATCCACGGGATCGACCCCGACCGATCCGAGCGAGATCACGCGGCATTTCTCCAGGGCGTCGATCACCCGCTTGGTGAACTTCATGCCTTTGGCATAGACCGCATCGGCATCTCTGGCGGCGGCGATGAACGCGTCCTCCGTCGCGTCGCATTCGACGATCTCGGCCCCGAGGGGCGCAAGCGCCTCCATCTCGAAATGATAGCCGCCCAATCCCGTGCTGACGCTCGTCGCCTTCGTGGTGAAGATGCGAAACTTGGCCATCGCTGCCGCTCCAGACAGAGGGTTCGCCGTCCCGCCGCAGGACGGCCTTCCGGGCGCGAAGACTAGGCACAATCCGGCGCGCTGGCCAGTAGCGTCCGCGGGCCGCGGGGCCTTGCGAGAGGGGGTGCGTGACGCGCCGCCGGCTGGTGCTAACATGGCCGCGATGTCCGTCGCCAAGACGTGCCCGAGACGAGGAGCCGCCCCATGAAGATCACGAGCATCACGACGCATTACGTTCGCATTCCCTACGACATGGGCGCCAAGCCGAGCGAGTTCGCAGGGCTTCGCTTCCCCTCGCAGGATCATCTTCTCGTCCAGGTCGATACCGATGCCGGGATCACCGGCTGGGGCGAAGGCTTCGGCCACAACATCATCCCGGCGACCAAGGCCGCCCTCGAAACCTACGTCGGCCCCTGGTTCATCGGCAAGGACCCGACGGACATCAACGCGCTGCATCGGGAGGCGGCGCAGGCTTTCCACATCTTCGGGCGCAACGGGCCTGTCGTCTATGCGCACTCGGGCGTCGACATTGCGCTCTGGGACATCGCCGGCAAGCGCGCGGGCCTGCCGCTCTCGCAATTGCTCGGCGGCGCCCGCCGCAAGGAGGTGCGCGCCTATTCGAGCCTGATGCGGTACAACACGCCGGCAACGGTTGCCCGAATCTGTTCGGAGCGCGTGGCTGCCGGCTTCAAACACATCAAGCTGCACGAGCATTCCGTCGCGGCGGTGATGGCGGCCCGCGAAGGCGCCGGCCCCGACGTGGCCATCATGAACGACGTCAACTGCCCCTGGACCGTTGCCGAGGCGCTCGAAATGGAGAAGGCCTACCGGGCGGCAAACCTCTACTGGCTCGAGGAGCCGGTGTTCCCGCCTGAAGACCACAAGGGGCTCGCACGGGTGCGTCGCGAAGGCCAAACGCGCATCGCGGCCGGCGAAAACGCCGCCGGGCTGCACGATTTCATCGACAGCTTCGAAAAGGCGGCGATCGACATCGCGCAGCCAAGCGTGACCAAGATCGGCGGCGTCACCGAGATGCGGAAGATCATCGCCGCCGCCGAGGCGCACTCGGTTGAGCTCATCCCGCACTGCGCCTACTTCGGCCCGGGCAATCTGGCGTCCATCCACATCGTCGCCTCGCTTGCGACCGACACGCTGCTCGAGAACATCTACGCCAATCTGGAGGCGAGCCCTTATGGCGAAAGCATGATCGCTAAGGACGGAAAGGTCCGCGTTCCGGCCGGGCCGGGTCTTGGCGTCGAGCCCGACATGCGGGTCGTGGAGAAATACCGTCAGGGGCCGCCGGTTCGGATTGCCTGAGCGATTCGCTCCTTCCCGGCCGGGCTTTGAACGCAGCGGGAAAACGCCTCACGGTCACAGTTCCGGCGGCCGAATCAGGCGATGGTGGCGAAAGGACATGGGCCACGTGCATCGCTTCGAGGCGACGTCATGACCGAGCGCAATACGGGCCGGCGCCATCGCGCCGCCAACGACGACGAACCGGCGGGCGAGGCGATCAGGGCGACTACCGGCCGTCAGCCGAGGCCGGTGCAACGCGCCATCTTCGACAAGAAGACCATCGCGCTCGTCTACGATTTCGACGGCACGCTGTCGCCGAAGCCGATGCAGGAATACACGTTCCTGCCGAAGATCGGCGAGGACCCGAAGGCGTTTTGGGCGGAAGCCAATCGGCTGTCGCGCGAGCAGGGCGCCGATCCGCTCATCACCTACATGCATCTGATGTATCGCAAGGCAAAGGCCAAAGGCATCCGCGTCGACCGCGAGGAATTGATCGCCCTCGGACGCGACGTCGAGCTCTATCCGGGCGTCGAAAGCTGGTTCGATGACATTGACGAGTATGTGCGTCTGCGCGCCGAGAGCCATGGTGTGACGCTGCGCCACTATCTCGTCTCCTCGGGCCTCAAGGAGATCATCGAGGGAACGCGCATCCGGTCTCGTTTCCACAATGTCTTTGCGTCGGAATACTGGTTCGACGCCTACGATCTGCCCTATCCGAAGCGCGTGATCACCGATACCGGCAAGACCCAGTATCTCTTCCGCATCAACAAAGGCGTCGAGAATCTGGGCGATAGCATCAACGAGCACATGCCCGAGGATGCGAGGCCGGTGCCCTTCTCCAACATGATCTATTTCGGCGACGGGGACACCGATGTGCCGTCCATGGCCGTGACCCGCAAGAACGGCGGCTACGCCATAGCGGTGCATCCGTCGGGAAAGAACCGCAGCAAGTGCGTGGAACTCTTCAGGGCCGGCCGCTGCGACTTCTTCGCGCCTGCCGACTACCGTCGGGGTTCGGACCTCTTCAAGCGCACGTGCCTTCTGCTCGACCGCATTCTCGCCGACATTCGCGTGCGCGAGGAGATGTGGCGGCTCGACCGAAGCTCGCGGACCTGACGGCGCGGCTGCCCCCGGCTCGTCGGGGGCATGGTCATCTCCCATGACTGCAATGGCTTGCGCAGCGGCCGGTTCATGCGGCAAATGGTCCGCATGACATCAGCCGCCAGTGCCGGGCCGGCATCTCCGGCTCCGGGAACCGATCCGGGATTCGCCGTCTACGTGCATTGGCCGTTCTGCGCCCAGAAGTGCCCCTACTGCGATTTCAACAGCCACGTCCGCCGCAGCGGCTGGGACGAGGCGGCTTATCTCGCCTGTTATCTGCGCGAGCTTCGGCACATGCACGAACTCGCACCGGACCGCGCCGTCCGCAGCGTCTTCTTCGGCGGCGGGACACCGTCTCTCATGCAGCCCAGGACGGTCGAAGCTATCCTGTCGGCAATCGCCGGACTGTGGCCGGTCGAGCGGGCCGCCGAGATCACGCTCGAGGCCAACCCGTCGAGCGTCGAGGCAGGCCGGTTCCTTGCCTACAGGTCGGCGGGCGTCAACCGCGTCTCGCTCGGGGTCCAATCGCTTGTCGAGACCGACCTGAGGGCGCTCGGACGATTGCACTCCGTCTCCGAGGCTCTGCAGGCGATCGAGATTGCAGCCCGCACATTTGACCGCTACTCCTTCGACCTGATCTACGCCCGCCCGCGACAGACCGTGGGGGCTTGGCAAGCGGAGTTGCGCATGGCCCTTTCGCTCGTGCGCAATCACATCTCGCTCTATCAGCTCACCATCGAGCCTGGAACGGCGTACGCGGCGCTGCACGCTGCCGGGCGCCTTGCGATCCCCGACGCCGATCTGGCTGACCGGCTTTTCGAAGTCACCCAGGAGTTGACCGAAGCGCGCAGCCTTCCCGCCTACGAGATTTCCAATCACGCGATCCCTGGGGAGGAGTGCCGCCACAATCTCGTCTACTGGCGTTATGGCGAGTATGCAGGCGTCGGCCCGGGCGCGCACGGTCGTCTCGTCTCCGGTGGCAAACGGCTCGCGCTCGCCACCGAACGTAACCCCGAGGCGTGGAAAACCAAGGCCGAGACGGGCGGTCACGGGCTCGTTGAAAGCACGGCGTTGAGCGCCGCCGAGACGGGCGACGAATTCCTCTTGATGGGACTGAGACTCGCCGAGGGAATCGAGCTGTCGCGGCTAGCGACGCTCGCGGGCGTGCGGCCGGCGCGCGGAACC
>CAYWBX010000148.1:6358-7173 GCA_964456015.1 uncultured Hyphomicrobiaceae bacterium
CGGAACCGTCGACCGGCTCGTAGCGCTCGGACATCTCGAGCAGCCGGCCGCGGGCCGCCTCGCTGCGACCCGTCGCGGCCGTTTTGTTTTGAACGAGGTTGTACGGCGGTTGGCAGAATCGTTCGAGCCGGTGGTCTAATCCGCCGGAATGCGGGCGCCGACCGGGCGGCGTCTGCCGAAGTCCCTAAAACGGAACGACCCGGAGCGATGAGACCCAGGTGCCTCGTTGCTTTGCCTCATCGCAAGGCCGCGCTCAGTTGAGCGTACGGTTTTCCCCGTCCTCGGGAGCCCAAGAACCCGCCGGCGGTGATTGGCGCTCGTCGCACTGCTCGATGATCCTGGCGACTCGGTGCAGCCGGTCGGGCTGATTGTCGGCCAGGGCGTTGAGCTGTGCGATCTGGCTCTCCGCCTGCAGGAAGATGGCGCGATCGGCGGGGCTCAACGCACCCTCGGCTTCCTGCGGCTCGAGGTCGTACACGATCCGCTCGAGGATCTGCTGATAGGGCCCGCGGGGAGAAAGTATCAGCAGCGGCATCAGGTGCATCAGCTTGCCGGCCTCGGTCTCGAGAACGTCGAGATAGACTTTTTCGTGGACGTGATGGGCCTTTAGCATCTCGAAGGCGTCCTGCACGCTACCGCGATAGTCGTCGATGGCATCCGCCACGAGCTTGAGCCCTGCCGGGATGAAGGTCGCCGGGAAGTGATCGCGGATGATCGCCGCCACCGGCCGGCGCTGGATGTAGGACACGCCCAGATCGCCGCGCAGGAGCTTGCCGAGGTAGCGCAGGTACTGGACCGGGGCGGGATCGTCCATC